>JAAYQK010000310.1 GCA_012519325.1 Gracilibacteraceae bacterium
AATTGCAATTGAATTTTCAGGTGTCATAATATTAACACTGATGAATCATACATTTTCACTCAATCATGGGTTGATATGGCTGTTGCTTGCGGCAGTTTCATTAAGCATCTATAATCTTTTGCAGCGTAAATTGACTAATACTTATTCGGGATTGCAAACCTCCGCTTTCGGTATTTTTGCGGGAACGATTATGCTTGCCATTTTCTTGCCGGTTTCCATAAAGGAAGTACGGAATGCTCCCCCCATTCAACTGCTGTATATTGCAGTTCTTGGGATTTTTTCAAGTGCAATTGCATATGCTGCTTGGGCACAGGCATTTAAAAAAGCAAAACGGGCATCCTCTGTAACTAATTATATGTTTATTACCCCATTTCTGACAAGCTTGCTGGGGTTTATTCTCGCAAATGAAATACCGGATATGCCGACTCTTGCAGGGGGTGCGGTTATTTTAACCGGAATGCTGATTTTTAACTTCGGAGAAAAGATTCATGACTTCATATTCAATCAGAACGAATGCTGCTAAATCTGAATTGATAGCAGTTCTTCAACTCTATCGTTCATATATCTTTGTGAGTCGTAAACTCCTTGATTATAAAACTCCGGTGCTAACTCTTCAATCATAAAGTCCAGAATCAGGCTTGCCGCCAAATCACCCAGTTCTTCATCCCTTTCTTTCAGGAAATGATACTTTATTGCAGAAAGCATACTATCTCTTTTTTCTTTGGATATTTTAATCCTGTCCTTATTCTTCATGCAATGTCTCCTTTATTTTTAATATGTCTTCTTACAATGATGAAGCTGTCAACTCCTTTGTTTTCCCATATTTCTCTAATTGATTGTTAACATGCCTGTATATGTCTGTATTTCCTTATCCTCTATAGTTCTAAGCAGAAATAAATAATATCCCTTCTCCTTCGGCAGTGTAAGCTGCCCTTTTTCACCTACTTCGATTGCTGCAAAACTGTCCTGCCCTATCTCCTTTTCTACTTTCTCCCTTGTCAGTCTCAGAATGCGGCAGTCCATTAGTTTTCTTCCATCAGGATACTTCAGCATAACTGTTTCTCCGGCTGAAAAGTTGGCTGTTGTTGCGTAATTATCGGAAAGGTATAAGGGCTTTATATCCAGAGGTATAATGAATGAATCAAACAGGCTCATATGTTCCGCCGGTCCTAGAAATCTAACAATGCGATTGCCCTTTCTATTTGTGCTATCTATTCCTGCAAAGCATTGCGTTCTAGCAACTCTTTTATCGATGTCTCCATACCACCGTCTTCCATAATGCCTCCTGTCCAAAGGGTACCTATAAGCTCCTTTTTCCCTCTATTATCGGATACGACAAGTAGCGGACTCCCCATACTTGCCGTTTCCCTAAGCCACCCTTCTTCATCATAGCTCATTCCCCCCGCCATAACCACCTTGCTTAAATCCTCCGGTAGCAGACGGTATTCCAATGCATATACCTGAATGGGGTAATCCGCCAATTCATCAAAGGTTTCCATCAGCTCCAGGCGGGTTATTTTGCTGTCAATTATTTTTACCGCCGAATTTGATTCCAAGTTCTTAATATCCCTGTTGATTATCTCCCATGCGAGGTTGGTAATTGAGTCGTCATTATTTGTCACAGTTTGACTGCATCCGGCCGCTAAGAATGCCAGAATCGCTATAATGGTAAATAATCGTATTTTCAAAACAAACAACTCCTCTTCTTCATGCCTTGATTATCAACTCTTTAATTTCCGCTTCAACCTTCCTAATTCTTGCTGATTCCTGACTTTCTAAGCTGCTGAGCTTATTCAATACGCTTTGTACCTGGCTTTTAACCTGAGATACGCTTTCATGAGAATTCTTGATCTTAGACTGCATAATCCAATCAGCAATTAAACCGTCAAAGAAAAAATCCGCAAACTTGGCAAAGCCCCCTGTTTCAATGTGAATATCATCTCTAATTCTTATATCGGCAAGCTCTGTCCTGAACCGGCGCAGCAGTTTCTGAGCCTGTTCCGCTTCATGCTTGGCGTTATCTATATGAGAATGCTTTGCAAGGTCGGAAATAAGTCCGCCCCCAAACATATCCCATACTCCCCAGCCTTCTGCACTGTCAAGACTGCCCATAGCGTTCTCCAGGCTCCTTATTACATTTCTGCCGGCAGAAATGGCCTCTTTTATCTCTTTCAAGGTGTTTTTTGAATTATTTAATTGCTCAGTAAGATTCAGCAGATATTGAGCTTTATCCGGGTCTGATTTTATCAACATATCTTTCTTCATGGCATACAGGCTTTCATATTTGCGCTCACAATCCTCAAATTTTGCCCGTTCGGTGTTAAGCTTTGAAATTTCATGCTTCACATCCTCTAAATCATGAGCTGCCTGGTCGTATTTAAGCTTTGCTGCAAGGGCTTCCCTTTGCTCCTTCTCAATACGCTCTTCAAGCCTGCCGAGAAATGAGTAAAAAATGCCGGCAAGGCTATTCCCTTCCAGCTTCTTCACATCCAAATTTTCTTTATCCAAAATATCCTTCAATTCAGATATCTTTCGCTCAAGAGACAGCCGCTCCTCCTGAAGATTTTTGAGCATTGAATCAATTTTACGCAGGCGGAAGACTCCCTGCTGTGCTTCTTCCAGCCGCCTGTTTATTTCAGTATACATAATCATACTCCTTTATGCAAAGTTAGTTATTCCTCTGCTGGTTCTTATCCTTGCTGAGAGAATTCTGCTGATTTCACCTAATGATTTCATACTTTTCAGCTGACAATGCTTCTATTGCAGAACCGGTATCCTTATCCCTTACAAGAATATAGTCTGTATCATATGTAGAGACTGCAAATATACTTATCCCCTTCTTTGCTAGAATTGTACTGATGGAGGAAAGTATTCCAATCAATGAAAAATCCAAGGGCCCTATAATCCTTAGAATTCTCCAGTCCTTTTCACATATTATATTCTTTGGGATATTATCCTGAGGGCATACAACTGATAATTCATCCGATGTCTTTGTAATGGAATAAAAGCTGCCTTGGAGTGCCCATTCCGGAAGCACCTCGTCACTGTTTAACCTGCAGACTCCATATAATCCCTTCATCAATTCCATCGTTAAAGCTCTTTCTGCCAATTCTTCCTTACCTCCTCTTCATACTCTACGGATTTAACGACTATAGCACCTTCCCGCAGGCCTTTCAGAATCTTGCATCCTCATGGTTAAGGCCTCCGCAGCTTCTGCACTTTCCCTCATATGCCTTGCCATAAATGCCGCTCCATATCTATTGTCCCGTCTTCTCTGAAGGTAACACCTTCAGCCTCAAGCATTGCTCTCTGAATTTCCGAGTTCCCAAACACATAGCTTGGGGCTAGCTCTCCTGTTGCCTTTACCACCCTGTGACAGGGCAGGTTCAAGCCCTCCGGTGTGCCTCTCATTGCCCAGCCCACTGTCCTGGCGCCTCCGGGATATCCCAGCATCCTGGCGATTCCTCCATATGTAGCAACCTTACCCTCCGGTATCCGGGCAACTATTTCATATACTCTTTTAAAAAACCCTTCTGCGTTTTCCAATACATACCATCCTTCCATACACTGCAACTAAGCTCAGGAGATTTGCTGTAATCACATATAACAGAATTCTCCAGCGTCTATGCTCTTTTATCAATGCTGAGAATGCAATAATTTCTGCAATAAACACTAGAATTTCTCCAAATATAAGTGTGAAAACTAAATAGCTTGCCAAAGGAGCAAATCCGTTCAACCATATGTTTAATGCCCCTTGGGTAATTAAATTTATAATGAGAAAAGCAATCCATGACTTTTTATTTCTGAAACCAAATAACCGGAATATAATTGCTTCAATTGCAAGTGTCAGAATAATACGCATAGAAACCAAGAGAATTGACCTGGACAACAATTTTCCGGGAGCTAGTTTTTGATCCTTTAAATTCAGTGTATATATGTTGTTATATATTTTTAAAGGCTCTTCCAGCGCTATTTCAAAGCTGCCCTCTTTTGTACTGACATTAATATTATAATCCTTTGCTATCCTTAAATCCGATGAGTAAAAAGCTTAATATTTTTCAATGATTTTATCTCTCATGTTTGCTTTCATATTGGTGTTACCCGAACCAATGCTTATTTCAAGGTCTTCAGGTGCATTAGGGACTATAATCAATATTGACGGCGGTTCTGCTGAATTTCCATAACACACTGAAACAAAAGCAATTACCATTAACATTGATAAAGCCATTATCAAAAGTAATTTCTTTTTTCTATGCATTTAAGAATCCCCTACTAAAGCTCCTTACCGCAGGTCTTGCAGAATCTTGCATCCTCATCGTTAAGGCTTCTGCAGCTTCTGCACCTAATTTTTATTACTTCCCTTGTTTCCTTGGAATTGGTTATTTGATCAACAGCATCAATATTGCTGATAACATCATTTATCATTCCGCCCTTTGCCTCATTAAACGGCTTCAGGTCTTCTCTTGCCTTGTCAGGATCAAGCAGCAGCCCTGAGCCTGCCGCCCCCTTTGCACCGATGTTCATTACAACGGAACCTGCAATCATAAAAACCATTCCTATTACAGAATTCGTAAACGGAGGGATGCCGCTGCCCCCAAAGGGATCATTCATAAAGCTTGCAGCTGAAAAGAATACTGAAATGAAGAGTATAAATCCTATGCCCACCATACCAATTCCTATATAATAGGTAACTTTTCTTTCCTTCGTTATCTTTGCCATATTATCACCCCACATATAATCTTGCTCCTTCTCAATGGAGCCTTCAAGTCTGCCAAGTATGGAGCAAATTGCACATTTATCTATTCAATAGATGTTATTTTTACATACTCTCCATCCTCTGTTAATCTTACATTTATATCGGAAGTATATGTACCATCTGTTGGTACACTGGTTCTATAAGTAAATTTAATCTGGTATAGATTCTCAGCTAATTGTTTAATTTCATAACTATCTATCCATGGACTTGATACTCCGGTTACAAAAGAGAACCCCTTATAATCATCATATCTTTCATCCCTCATCTTGTCATCCAAAAGCCCATATTGTACAAATCCATTTCTCATCTTAACTGCTTCTGCATACATATTTACAGCTTCCTGAACTGTTTTAGGATTCTCAAATTCACTTGCCAGTCTATAATTACTATTTTCTATATTCACTTTGTCATATGCTCTGACTATTATCTTGTCATTTCCTATTACACCAAGGCTTACATTTTCACTTAATACATCTCTAAAGTATGATGTCGGTACATAAGTTGTACCATCTATTACAGCTTGTGGCATAATAGAAACAGGTTTCCCCGCTACAATCGCTCCATCTTTCTTATTCCAGTCTACTTTGTATCCCAAGGTTTCAGCAATAACCCTGAGAGGAAGCAGGATAGTATAATTACTAGTTATTGTCCCTTTATTGCTGTTTATATCTTTTCCATTGTAGTTAATGATACCTCTTTCCTTACCATCCTTTATAGAATTATAAACTTCATCCTTAAGCATATCCTTTATGCCGTCGGAGCCGATCATAAAATATCTGATACCTGAAGCATATGGAGCTATATCATATAATCCAAAATATACTACTAACTTATCCCCATCTATATAAAACTCATAATTACCGTTCTTACTTATTATAGTCTCTTCATAATTTGGAAAATACACCTCAGGATCTTTTTCGATTTCATGTAGTATTAAATTTGTAATTACTGAATTGTAATCTGCATCTTCCTTAAATAAATTCTTAAACTCATATATTTCTCCGGTTGAAGTGTTAGAAGTAATGGATAATACTTGACTTATGTCATGGGCACCACCGGAATATGAATCAATGTTCAATTGAACTGATAATATTTCACCAAGTCTTACATAGTCATATGTCATATTCAGATAAACAGCCATAGAAGCTGCTGCTTCACCTTTTTCCATTAACTCTTTCTTTAGGGGCAACATAGCTCTTGCAATGGAATTAGCATCACCTATTGCATCTAACGCAATATTCAGCGCTTTTTTATTTATCTCATCTGCACCACTAAACCCTTCAAATATCGGTAATACAACATCAATTGTTTTTATATCATCATTACTCTTTATAGCTGTATGTGATACTTTGAAATTATCATCTGCAAAAACACAAGGAACAAATGATATTAATAATGTTACTACCAATAAAACTGCTACTATTCTTTTCATAATAAAACTCCTCAATTTCATTTTTATTTACTTATTATATTACCGAATCCACAAATGTCGCTCCATATCGATCGTTCCGTCTTCTCTGAAGCTAATACCTTCTGAAGACAGTATTGCACTCTGCATTTCTGATTATCCGAATACATAGCCTGGAAATTGCAATAAGCAGGTTTATATTGTTAACTCCAATCTGTTTCCATCAGGATCCAATATACAGCTTTCATAATAGCCGTCTCCCGTATAACGAGGCTCACTGACTACTGTATAACCTGCTTTCATTAGTTCCTCTGTAAGGCTTTTAACCTTCTCAATACTTCCTACCGAAATAGCAATATGTGCTAATCCGATATATTGATTGACTGTATCATTCAAATTCAATAGAATTTCCGGCATCTTCATAAGTTCGATTTTTGCACCCGAATCAAATTTAATAAAATAAGATTCGAAAGACTTCTTGGAATTTGTATATTTTTCTCCGGCAACCCCACCAAAATAATTTGTATAAAACATTTTTAACTCTTCAATATTACTGGTCCATATAGCAATATGCTCGATTTTCATAATTAATACATTCCCCCCTCCCTATATACTGTTGATGGACTTCTTTAAAATAATTGGTTGATCTGCCCAAGATATATCTACTCTTCCCTTGCGCTATGTAAGACAAACTGTGAACCGTCCCATACAAAATACTGTTTGATGATTTTCCCTAAGCTGTTATCATAGTAAAAACTTAAGAATCCTATCTCTGAGACCTTTTCAAAAGTTGTAGCATATCTGCTATTTCCTGCACTGTTGAAAATAGTACCTGTCTGTACAGGAAGTATTTTGATTTTATTATCTATGAGGGTAAATAACTTATATAAATTACCATTGCTCGAGCCATACTGTCCTACCGCAAAGTCCATGTTCCCATCATTATTGTAATCTTCAAATTTCAGAAGGAATACTCTATTAAATATTAATTCTTCACCTTTAAAGGTTTTATTAAGGTCAAGCTCGGATATTTCATTTCCCTTGTCATCAATAAGCTGAAGAATAAACTTCCCCTGCCAGTTCCAACCTTGAAAGGGACCTGCTTCGGTTTCTTCATATTGCTTTCCCTCTGTCATTTTTACTATAACCTTTTCATATCTGGAATCCTTGTTATAATCGATAGTATTTTCTGAAAGAGTATCCCCGAAATCTCTGAGATCCTTCTTCAGTTTCATCCCTCCTAAAGAGTAATAGTACTCTGTCACAAGGGTATCCTCTGAGCCCGGCCTCTTATAATAGGCCGAAAAACTTCCATCCTCCTGATTAAAAATTACTGACCCCGCACCCAAAGCTTCATCAACGTTTGCTGCTAAAAAGGAATCTCCATTCCATTCGAATATTTTTGCCGAAGGAATCGTTCCCGGCATCTCCACTACAATTTCCTTTATTCCGTCACCATCAATATCCATTTCTGTTGTAATACCCTCTGTTGAAAGAAATGGCACAGGAATGCCCCGGTCAATTATAAAATAGCTTGTATTGGAAACATGACTCCCAAATACTCCTTGAAATTTTATGACCGTTTTTCCGTATAGTTCAAGGGTTCTTACATAAGTAAGTTCATCTAAAAAGCCCTGAAGGTCTCCCACCGCTCCCAGATCGTAAAATGACACTCCCACTGTAAAACCTCCATGGAGGTTTTCTTTATCATCTACTTTTTCATAGATATAAGCGCGCCCGCTATCAACATTCTCGTTAAGCAGAACAGTAACTATCTGCATATTATCTTCTGTTTTGATCTTTTGTTCATTCCCTAACTTTTTAAATTTTACAGGAACTGCATTCTCTTCAATTACTGATGTTTTTTCCTCCTGAGCCTTGCGTTCCAGCAAGTCTCGTATCTCTTTCTCCATTCCTTCTTTTCCGGCTGCTTCTCCCGTCATGATAATACCGGTTAGCTCTGCATCATCACCTCTATGGGTAATAACCAGCAGAGGTCTGCCCATACTTGACGTTTCTGTAAGCCATCCCTCTTCGTCATAGCTCATTCCTCCCGCCATAACCACCTTTTTCAAATCCCCCGGCAGCAGACGGTATTCCAAAGCATATACCTGAATGGGATTACCTGCCAATGCATCAAAGGTTTCCACTAATTCCAGTCGGGTTATTTTACTGTCAATAATGTTTACCGCCGGATTTGATTCTAAATTTTCAATATCCCTATTGATTATCTCCCATGCAAAGCCTGTGATTGGATCATTCTTATCTGAATCCGTAACAGTTTGACTGCATCCGACCGACATGAAAGTTAGGATCAACAAAACAATCAGTAATCGTATTTTCAAATTAAACACCTTCTCCTTTGCTTGACAACCTTTTCCCCTAGTTATATTCCTATGGAAGCAACAGTTTTCTACCATTGTCCGACACATATCATCCTTTCACATACTGCTACTAATAATGTCGTAACGATATTGGACAATAGAATTGAAATAAGCAGATTTTTTTCGTTCATAGAATCTTTCCTGAGCAGAAAATACACTATTGGCAGTTCTACCGCAATAGTCAGTATTAAGTATCCTGCCAATATCATATAGAAGGGACCTTTAGTGAAAGCCGCAAATATGGAAAAGCCACCGCTGGTAGGAATGAACCTATATGCCCTCTCCAAATATGGTGCGATAAAGGACATAAGATTTGCAAGGCATATAATATAAAATGTTCTCCTGGAATCCGCAACCCTGCCTAGTTTTGTTATTGAAGCTGTTTCGATAAGTATTGTAAAAATAACTGCAAAGGGCAATACCTTCATAGGGCTTGCAGTCACCCAATGCCAGGATGAATTTGCATATACTATCGATGGAAATAGAAATAAAAACACACCGGTCCATACTGCTGCTGTATAAGCTTTATATTTCACGAATATCTCTCCCTCCTCATGTTATACCGGCAGAATTGTAATTATATATCCTCCGGCAAACAAGCTCATAAAATTTGCTGCTATCACATATAATAATGCTCTTCCGGGGCTATGCTCCTTTATGAATACCCGGAACATAACAATTTCAGCAATGAATACAAAGAATTCCGCAAATATCAGTGAAAAAACCAGATAGCTTGCTAAAGGAACAAATCCATTCAGCCATATGTTCAATGCTCCCTGGGTGATGAAATTTATTAATAGAAAAGCAATCCATGAGTTCTTATTCCTGAAACCGAACAACCAGAATACAATGGCTTCTATTATCAGCGTCAAAATAATACGCAGGGATACCAATAGAACCGATCTTAACAATGATTTTCCGGGTGTAAGTGTTTGATTCTCCAAATTCAACATATAAATGTTGTTATATGTCTTCATAGGTTCTTCCAGCAATATTTCAAAATTGTCCTCCCCCGTACTGATATTAATATTGTAATTCTTTGCCATCCTTAAATCGGCTGAGTAAAATACATAATACCTTTCAATAATTTTGTCTCTCATGCTTGCTTTTATATTTGCATTATCCGGATCAATGCTTATCTCCAGGTCATCAGGCGCGTCAGGGACTATAATCAGTATTGACGGCGGCTCTGCAGAATTTCCAAAGCACAAAACAGTAAAAGTAATTACCAATAACATTGAAAAAAATATTATCAATAGCAGTTTGCTTTTTCCACACATTTATGATAGCCTCCTTACAACTATTTGCTATTTACCCTGTAATGCCAAGAAGGGATGATATGTGTTATTATTATTCCGTTTGGTGTCAAGGCGGCAGAGGCCCCGGTCACCAGTATAATATTTAGGATATTTGCGCCCAGTATGTTTCCAAGAGCCAACCCTCCGTATTTATTTTTTACAGCCGCAATACAAGTGCTCAATTCAGGCACACTGGTGCCAAATGCAACTAATGTAGAAGAAATTATAACATCCGGAATACCTATTCTTGCTGCAAGATCTTCTGCAGAAGCAACCAAAGCTGATGCGCTGATTGCAGTAATAAATGCAAAAAGAAAGATTTTTACCACAATAGCAAAAGCAATTCCTTTTGGGTTATCTGGTTCTTCGCTGTTTTGAATTGAATTGGTCTTTCTATCCTGATGGATCGAATAGTATGTATACACTGGAATAAGCAGCAAGAAAACAATGCCCATTATTTGCGGTATAAGCCCGTTTTGATTACCGATTTTATAAGGGATAGTCGGCAGAATTAAAAGCAAAGCCGCCGCAATAAGCATACTTAACTTTTGGGATGACTTCTTATCTACAGGAATCTCCCCAAATAAAGCACCCATACCTAGTATAAAACTTGTGTTGGTTATGCATGATCCAACGGCATTTCCCAATGCAAAACCACCATGGCCCGCTAATGCAGAAATAACACTGGCTGATAACTCAGGAAGAGTTGTTCCGAATGAAACGATTGTTGCTCCAATAATTATAGCTGACAGTCCCCAAATTTTCGAAAGCTTCACCGCATTATCAACCAGGTAATCCGCTGCCTTTGATAAAATATATAATGAAACTGAAAAAACTATTAGTACTACTATTAAGTTTGATTTGCCTATAAATTGCCACATATATTCTTCTCCTTAAGCATATGAAGATTTCCCGGGTGTAAGTGTTTAATTCTCATGTATGTTTTATGCCTGCACCCAATGCGGATAATACACTGCATTATTATTTAGTACTCTAAAATGATTTATTAATTATTCTTTCTTCTATAATCCTAACTTTCTTAACAAATGGTTTCATAGAGACTATTTGCTCTTTAGTCAACCCTTTTGCGTCAAAGATGATTTCACCGGATACATCTATGCTGCTTCCATGTGAAATCTGCTCATTTACATGTATTATTCTATCTTCATCTAAAGCTCTTTCAATAAACTCTTCTGACAGTACCGGCTCTATAGATACTATTTTTATATCTGATACATCATTGTTTGTTAAGGTCATAGTGTATTTAAATCTTTGTGCTTCAAAGTCATTTGCATTTCCCCCCACAGCTCCGATGCTCGACGTTATAGTGTTAATTTCTATACCCATGGTATTTAAGGTACTATTGTCAGAACACCCGGCAAGCAGTAAAAGAACAAATATTGGAAGTATTATACTAACTTTCTTGAACATTTCTTAATCCTCCTAATCTTAGGAATAAACATTTCAATACATAGCTCCGTCCAAGCCGTTTATGATTTCTATACCGGAAACCAATCCGTCTTTTATGAGAAAAACTAAGCTTTTGGTACTTTCTTCAGGGGTATGGGCATAGGCATAATCGTAATCATCGCCGAACCATGCCTCATCGTCGTAGGAAATGCTATCAAACTTTTTAAGCGGTTTATCAAACCAACCTTCCAAAAGAGCCTTCTCTGGGCTGCCAATGGCCACACCAGCGGAGGAACAGCCTTCCTTTACAGTACGGATAGTGATAATAGCATACACACCCTCATCATTATTAAGATATGTTACCTGCAGATCGTCCCCTTCTACTACCTCACCCTTACCGAAACTCTCAGCCCTAAAGTCCTTTCGGCTCTTCTCGGTCAAATCAAAGGCGAAAGGAAAATCAACAGGATATACATCTAAAAACAAAGTGCCGTTTTCGGGGATAGTAAGAGAGAATATACTTTCGCTGTAGCTTAATGAATAGATTATGGCTTTTCGTAGTGAAACCGCCTCATCTTCAGAAAAACGATCCTTCAGACATGCGCTGTACAAGGCTCTGTCATAATCCCATTGCAGCTTCAAAATATCGCTCAGACCCTCGGAATAGGCACCATCGGATGTGAGATATGCCTTTCCCATATAATAGTTGCGCAGGGATTGGTCGTCACTGTCAGCTCCCGTGCCACTTACAGCAGCATCCCTCAAGGCAAGCCACAGAGGATTCCACCATTCACTGCCATAAGTCTTATCTAGCTCCAGCCAAGTGGTACGGGTGAAATTTTCCAGGCAGGGCAGCAGTTCATAATCACTTACAGACTCACCGGTCAGCAGTTTGGGCATATAATCATGGATGTCCCCGGTAGACGCCTTGGCGTTGTCTTCCTTTGGTGCTTCACTGTATTCATTGGATACAAAAATATAGCTGCCGTCTTTCTCCCGCAATGTCAGTACCTTTTCCCCGTCGCCAAAGAAAACGTCATCGTAGAAAAGACGGATAATATCTCCCTCCCCCTCGCCTCCGGAAAAAGTAATATTTGCCCGATAATTGGTGTCGCCGTGGTAATAGTAATAGGCATCATATTCCTCCAGGTAAGTAAAATCCTCCAGCCCCACTTTCTCTGTATCCGAAAGGGTCAGTCCCATATATTTGCCAAGCACCTCGTCCATGTTGGAACGGCTGATTTTCGTGCAGGCACAGTCCGGCTCCGTATCCCAGCCGTTATATGCAACAATAGCCGCTCTTTCCGCTTCTGTTGAGATTTCTTCAACGCCACTGCCGCAGTAGAATAGCTGGAACAGGTCAATTTTTCCGGGGCTTTCGTATATGGAACTCAAAAACTGGTTGCGTATATTCAAATATTCCCCGTTAAAGAATTCATCTCCGTTAAAATATGAAAGCTCATTATCAGTCAAAGGTGTTACTTTCTCATTGCTTTTCCCGGTAAGGGTGCATCCGGATATAAATGTCATGATTAGAACCATGGCAAGCATTTTACCAAGCAGTGCCTTAGGTCTCTTTGAAATCATTATAATTCACTCCTTAATTCTATCAGAAACATTTTCATATGGGCGTAAGTATGGTTGTTTCTCTATACCCCAATATTTGTTAGACGAAAAATTGCTCCATATGTTTCATATATGAAGAATAATGCGACTGTGTCGCATTATTCTATTATTGTGCTATTTTCCTCTTTCCATTATAACGCAAGTTCTAATATAATTTAACAATAAATCAAATAATAAATGCGAACATATGTTTGCATTTATCAGTAAAGTTTGGTAAAATAGTACCATAAAATCTCAAATATTTTATGGTATCTGCCCATGTGCGTTTTGTGGAGCAAAAAATCCTACGGGCATTTGAATAAAGAGGTGTTTTTATGGATCTTAATGAGAAAATCAAAATATTATCGGACTCTGCAAAATACGATGTATCCTGCTCCTCCAGCGGAAGCAGCAGAAAGAACAAAAAAGGCGGCATAGGTAATGCTGCGCCCTCAGGCATTTGCCACAGCTGGACCCCGGACGGCAGATGTATTTCTCTGTTAAAAATACTGTTTACAAACTACTGTATATATGACTGCAAATATTGTGTCAACCGCTCTTCCAACGATATTCCCAGGGCTTCCTTTACCACCGATGAACTGGTTAATCTTATAATAAATTTCTACAGAAGGAATTATATCGAAGGGCTTTTCTTAAGCTCCGCAGTATGTGTAAGCCCCGACCACACAATGGAACTGCTTTTGAAGTCCGTCAAGAGGCTCCGGGAGGAGTTTAATTTCAACGGATATATTCATGTAAAGGCCATCCCCGGAGCAAGCAATGCACTGATAGAGGAAACAGGAAAATATGTTGACAGGATGAGTATAAATATTGAGCTTCCCTCAGATGAGAGCCTAAAGCTGCTGGCACCCCAAAAGACCAAAGAATCAATAATTAAGCCCATGGGGCTTATAAAGTCGGGAATAATTCAATATCAAGAAGAAAAGCTTAAGTTTAAGAACGCTCCCCAATTTGTCCCCGGAGGCCAATCCACCCAATTAATCGTTGGTGCCACAAAAGAAAATGATCTAAAGATCCTGAAGCTATCTGAATATCTATATAACAGCTACAAGCTAAAAAGGGTATATTATTCCGCCTATGTGCCGGTATCAAATCATCCCAATCTTCCCGCAATCAGCAGGCCGCCGCTTCTTCGGGAGCATCGGCTGTATCAGGCAGATTGGCTGCTTCGGTTTTATGGTTTTAGCTCAGACGAGTTATTGAATGAAGAACACCCAAACTTTGATGAATTACTGGATCCGAAGAGCGGCTGGGCAATCAGGAATCTTGATAAATTCCCCGTGGAAATCAACAAAGCCGATTATTATACATTATTGAGGGTGCCCGGAATCGGAGTCAAATCAGCCCAGCGGATAGTTCAGGGAAGAAAGGTCTCCATGCTGGACTTCAGCGACCTGAAAAAGCTGGGAATAGTTCTGAAACGCGCAAAATATTTCATTACCTGCAAAGGAAAGTATTTTCCCCAGAGAAGCATCCCCACCAATCCTGTATCAATAAAAAGCAGGCTGCTGCTAGAGGATAATATAAAGACTCATGAAAACATTGAGCAGCTGTCCTTCTTTACACTTTTTCCGGATATTATGGCTGCTGAAGGAGAACTATGATGCTGTATTATATTTATGACGGTACTTTTGACGGGCTTTTGACAGCCATATATGATTCCTACTACAAAAAAGATTTTCCGGAACAAATAGTACCTCAGGACAATTTCACAGACAACTTTTTGATAAATAAGGTTTACATCCGGACCGATGAAGAAAAATCAAAAAAAGTCCATGATGCCATTCTCCAGAAAATTTCAAGGGGTGCAATGGCAAATATTATGTATGCTTATTTATCGGAGCATGAAAATGCCGGAATATTTATCTTAGAATATCTGCGTTTTGGCTTCAAAGTCGGAAAAATTATAGATTCTTATCTTGCCGATGACAGGGTAAACAATATTAACAAATTGGTAACAAAGGTTGCAAGGGAAAAGCATCTTTTAGCAGGAATTATCAGGTTCAGACTGCTTCAAAACAATATTTATTATGCTCTCATTGAGCCTCAATACAATACAATATGCCTTTTGGGGAAGCATTTTGCCGGCAGGATGTCGGACCAGGTATTTGTCATACATGATGTGAAAAGAAGCTATGGGGTTTTCTATGACAAGACCAAATGGTTCATGAGCGATATTGAAATAAATAAGGACATTGTACTGCACGAAAAGGAAATATTCTACCAGGAGCTCTGGAAACGGTATTTTGATGGCATAACCATAGAAAGCAGGCTAAACCCAAAGCTCCAGTCGAATCACATGCCAAAAAGGTACTGGAAGTATCTGATCGAAATGAATTAATCATTTTATACTTAAGGTGCAGCAGTTTTTGTCCATAATTATTTTTGAGTTTACTTTTCCAATCATGAATTTCTCTATCCGGTCTGCCAGAGTATCCAATGCCGCTTCAAGGTCCTTTTGCCTTAAGGGGTCTACCGACTCAATAACGGCAATTGCATTTTTCGTATCCTCAGTCAGCATTGTTCTCTGCCCGTCCCTCCAATTCCAGCAGCGGCATACCGCTCCTTCATCATCCAGATAGCATATTTCTCCGGGGAGAGTGAAATTTATTTCTTCATCGCCCAAGGCGAGGAACGGATCGCCGCCATTTGTGACTGTCAGTCTCAGATCCCCCTTGAATGTATCAATATCTTCCATTCCGCAGGGTAAAGCAAAATGAAGCGAAATCCCATTATAAATATCCACCAGCGGATTTATCGCTCCCACTTCATTTCCTTTTTCAATGCGCTTAAGCAGGGCTTCAATGGAGGATCTTGCTCCTTTCTTTGTCTTAAATTTTGAAAATGCGTCTCTCCATACCGATATTACCCTGTTCTGGCTTAAAACAGGTTCGGTTAAATACTTTTTCGCTTCTTTATTTGATTTTTTTAGGAATTCAACTATTTCGCTCCTGAACTCTTTGCATCCCTCCTCAGTGTTGTTAATATCACCAATCAAAAGTACACCAATCTTACACTCAGGGAAGATATCCCAGAAAGACTGTTCAATTATAAACCTGCTCATATTTTCCCTCCATTTCTTTTCTCACGTATTATATAAATTATGTGTCATATGAGCTGATTAAAATAATGCTCATAACTTAAAATGAAACGATATTTAAGTGTATTTTATCAATTAGGCAAGTATAAACTTTTGTTGTAAGATTGTCAACCTTTTCTGAAATATAGCCCACAATATTGACTACATCAGCTTGTATTTTGTTAGTTTTATTGATTATA
>JAAYQK010000311.1 GCA_012519325.1 Gracilibacteraceae bacterium
ATTAGGTATATAGCCGGTCTTGTTTAATAATAGACCTAATAACTGTCCGCCAAAAGCAGAGCCTAGAGTAAACAGGCATCCGAATGCGGAGTAAATAAAACCACTTTGGTTTCGACCTGTTTTCCAGGTACCATAATCGACGGTGTTGGGAAGCATAACATTGGGGAATATGTAGTAAATACCCTGTAAAAGGCCGCAGGCAGCAAACAAGAAAAACAAGGGCCCGAAATTCATCGACGCCTGTGCGGCTTCAATGCTCATACTTCTGATTATTAAATAATAAACTAAATAAATACCCGCGCTTAAAAAGGCCGTACCAATATAAGCACGGTTGGAATCCTTGAACAGGCGTATCACGTATTTTACTAACAGAGCGCCTATCATGGCAAGTCCGCAGTTAAAGAACAATGCAATAGCTGTAAGCTGGGGCAATTCGAAGTAGTATTCATAAAGGTATACCACCATGCCTGCACGTACAGCCTGTAGAATATACAGGAATAATCCGCCGAATACGGTGATCATAGCCGGACGGTTACTTAAAAGAGATTTGAGCAATACGCTAAGCTTCTCACGCTTACGTTCCTTAACAACTTGCAAATGAGGTCGGTAGCTGCCATCTTCGTTTAACTCATATTTTTCGGTGGCACGAACATCCCAAACCACGGTTGCTAAGGCAATGCATGCAAATATAAAGGTGGCTATGAAGAATCCCCTTGAGAGATTCTCTGTCGGACCGGCGAAGTAGCGGATCAAAGGCATATAGGCTACAGCTATAAGCAGAATACCAATATTCTCGTAAAATCCTTTAAAACCTGCAATTGAAGCACGCTCATCAACGTTTCGAGTCATATTAACAGTCTGGCACTGGAGAGGGATATAGCACAAGGTTGCACAGATGGCTCCATATGAGCCGTAGGAAATCCATGCAAGTATATGAGTAAACGTCTTGCTTGCACCAGGTATGTGGGTGAATACCAGTATGAAGCAGATAAGCTGGGGCAAAGCGCTCCATCTCACCCAGCTGCGGAATTTACCCCACTTAAAGTTAAAGCGGTCTATACAATATCCAATGCACAAATCAGTAATGGCATCAAATACACGGGCAAACAGCATAATACTACCTGCAATAATGGCGCTGATCCCGGCAACATCAGTATAGAAGTACATGAGATAATAGCCAAAAGCCTGCCAGGATAGAAATACTCCAATACCAGTGGCAGCACTATTTGCGTGTTTATCCAGAATAGGAAGTTTGGCAGTTGGAGAAAAATCTACTTTTTCAAATTCCAAGCGACGTTTTTCCTTACGGGTTTGTTTTAAAGCTATCATGTTTTACTCCTTTCTTATTGTATCGTTTTGTAAAGTTAAATGAAAATTGAGGACCAGCCACACTTTCTGGTACAATGTTTCTGCATATCATATTTAACAATAATTTTTAAATAGGCGATCCAATCTGATAAACACATCATCTATAATGTCGTCGGTATCGGCTAGGCTAGTATACATTCTGCGGCCAACCAAGGTGACGATTCCCTCTACAAACAGAGCCATTCCGAACTCGTTAAGCAGTCGATTGCGCTCCAGCAGCTTCTTTTTCACTTCCTCTCGGTTTTCATCGGTAATTGTCAGGTTTAGTCTTCCCACTACATCGATATGTATGATTGAAAGCTGATTATAAACGACAAAAGGAAGCTCATAACGGTCAAAAATTTTCTGAATGCCTTTACACAACTTATCGCCTGCTGCTGCTGCCTTTTCACAGGCCTGGCGTTTTTCTGTTTCCAGAAGAGTATAGTAACCTCCTACGCAGCTTAAAGGGTTTGCTGAAAGTGTGCCGCCTACATGTACCCGAGGATACCGAGCTCCTTCCGGGGGTGAAAAATATTGCATTATCTCCCGTCTACCACCTACCCCTCCGGAAGCGGGATACCCACCGGTAAGCGCCTTGCCGAATACTGTGATATCAGGAGTAACTCCAAAGAAGGCAGCTGCACCGCCAAGCCCTACACGAAAACCTGTTACCACTTCATCAAATATCAGGAGTGCACCGAATTCGTTACATAGCTCTCTCAGCTTTCGATTGTAGTCAAAGTACACGGGTCGGGCTCCGCTTTCGGGGCCGAAGGGCTCTACAATCACACATGCAGTTCCTCCATCTTTTCGGTTCTTTTCCAATTGTTCCCGCATTGCATCCAAATCATTTACCGGTACAGCCTGTGTATGCATATAGACTTCCTTTGGGATACCCGAAGCGTTTTCCGAATGACTTCCTGCAATAGTAATGTCGTATTCCAGTTGATCACTCCAGCCGTGGTAAGCCGCACAAATCTTGATTATTTTGGTGCAGCCTGTAAAGGCACGTGCCAATCGTATGGCTGCCATGTTAGCTTCCGTTCCGGAAGCCAACATGCGGAACATTTCTACATGGGGCATATGCCGGTTGATGAGCTTGGCAAGCTTCAATTCATATTCAGAAAAAAGGCCTGTTACTGCGCCGCAATTGTTCATTACTTCTATTACTTTTTCACGCACGTATGGGTCATTACTGCCAATCATAGTAGGCCCGCCAGCTTGTAAAAAGTCGGTATAGCGATTACCGTCAACATCCCACATGTATGCTCCTTCTGCTTTTGCCATACATACCGGGAAGGGATAGTTTAGTGAAAGATTGTGTTGTACGGCACCTGGAATATACTTGCATGCTTCACTGGCGAGAATTTTGGATTTTTGACAGTGCTCTTCAAAATAGCGCATGTAACCTTCAATTGCTGCTGGTTTCAACCTGCGGGCAGGCATTTCCCACAGCCTGTTAAGCTTATCGGCAATTTCTTCAGGATTCTTCCATATTTGCATGTTCATATTGACTCCTTTCTAAAAGAGGATATTCAACCTTTCAGGTTGAAGATGCCGCTTTTTTGCGATTTGTATACTCCCCAACTCTTTAGTGCAGAGGCTAATTCAGGATAATTGTATCCATCAGGATCTAAATGGCCTCCTGCAACCACCAGGTCAATGGCTTGTCGGAAAGCCTTAGCACCGGCAACAGCCCCCATAGGATGTCCATGAATAGCACCACCGGCAGCTACGATAAAATCATTGCCGAACTTGTGGATTAAATCTTCCACATGGCCTTGGGTAGTTCCGCCGCCAGGCATTACAAAAACAGGCTTTATGTGCATAAGTGGAGCAGTCGAATGATATCCGCAGGATAGGAAAGTATCCAGCATAACTGGGAATTTGCCGTAAGGACTTAAAGTTATAGTCATGTCAAGTCCTGCGATTCGAGGAAGCTTTGAACCGATGAGGGAGGCGGACATACCGGACCAGGGAGATTCATATACAGCGCCTATAAAATCCGGATGTGCAAGTATGGGGACATTGATGTTGGGATCTTCAGCAAGCATTCTGACTGCATCAAAACCTATAGTAAAGTAATTGACCATCAAACCGTTGCCTCCCGCCTCTATAACACGGTAGGCATTTTCACGTAGCTTTTCAGTTCTGTCCGTAATGTTAAAGCAATAAATAGTTTTTTCGCCTTTTTCTTCATCGGCCCTTTTTATAGAAGCCATTACGGCTTTTACTCGTTCTACAAGGGGGCAATGAGGTGCATCAGATATCAATTCATCATCCTTAATGATATCTACGCCGCCTACGGCAGCTTCGTAGGCCAGCTTGGCCGTTGTAGCAGGATCCAGTCCTGTACAGGGCTTGATCATGTTGTTGAGCAATGGACGGTCATACACTCCCAAAAGCTTTCGCACACCGGATATACCGAATTTTGGTCCTTTAAATTCCTTCAGCATACGTGTCGGCCATTCCAGATCAATAAGTTTTACCTTACCTGAACTGGAGATATTGCCTATTACAGTGGTAAGAAGCATGGCAAACTGAGGACCGAAGTTATCCACAGGAAAAGCTATACGGATAATGAAATTACGTTCATCCACTTCAGGGGGTACTTCAATTTGATAAGAAGGCGTTTCGTAGACCCCTATCACTCGGCCAAGGAAGCGTTCCCTTATAGCAGGCGTCTCTTCGGGTACGGATGTCCAGGTGCCGGTGGTTTGCTCCACAGCGAGAGCTGAGGCAAGCTTGTATATCTGCACATTTCGACCGGCAGCACAGTAATAAGTCGCAATAACATACTTTTCTCTGTCGATTGCTTCTGGTAACTGAACAAATAACGGATCTAAATACATAGCGGATTCCTCCTGTTGCTTTACGTTTTTTTTCAAAAGATTAGAGTATAGAGCACGTGCGAATACTCTACTAACATTATAGGAAATGAGTCTTATTAATACTATATAGAAAAAACTTTCTATGGGGAGCGAAAAATATTTCAATGTGGTGTCAATGGGAGAATATATGTTATAATAAGATTAAATATGTTGTGGTGCTTGAAGTATATTGTTTTCAAAGAGGCGATTAATATGTTTGCATATAGGATGGTATATGAACAATCTCTTAACCTGATACTTAAGGCAGCACACTTGTATTACAATTGCGATGTTCCCCAGGTGGAAATCGCACAGCGACTGGGAATTTCTACTCCGACAGTATCAAGGTTGCTGAAAAAAGCCAGAGAAAAGCAAATAGTTCGCTTTTGCATCCAAGATTCGTATATAGAATGCATAAAGATGGAGAAAGAACTAAAAAGGCTGCTAGGCCTGGATGAGGTAATTATAGCTCCAATAAATGAAGACAACAGAAACGATCCGGAAAAGATTAAAATGAGTGTAGCATTGGAGGCAGCGCGTTATGTTCAGCGTATTATCCGGGAAGAGGATATAATAGGGGTAGCTTGGGGCCGTACAATGTACTACTTGATTCATTTTCTGAATCCAAGTCAAAAAACCAATTCTAACTTTGTGACTTTAAATGGCAATCTGGCAGGCTTAAATGTTGAACTGGATGCACATTCTCTGGTCGATAGGATAGCTATGGCTTTTGGAGGAACTCGTCACAGTCTTTTTTGCGAGGCATTGCAAAGAGATAAGGAAACAGCAGCCTGCCTAAAAAAAAAACGTACTGTACGAGACGTTTATGAGCAGTATAATCATATTACCATTTCTATTAGCGGCATAGGCTCCTTATACCCTCGTTTGGATTCACCCTTAGCGCAGATACAGTATCTTTCAAAAGAAGAATTGGAAATACTTCGGCAAGCCAATGTATATGGTGATTTAATGTTGCGCTTTTTTGACTATGAAGGAAATGAATGTAAAACACCTCTGTCTGATCGAACCATCGCTATCGACTTTGAAACATATCGAAAGATTCCCACAAAAATCATTGCCGCATCCGGCGCTTTTAAATCAGAGACGTTATTTGCCGCCCTGAAAGGGAGATTAATAGATGTTTTAATTATTGACAAGGCACTGGCAAATGCTTTGTATAGTAGAGCATTGCAGAGTGCGTGAATATTTGCAGAAATAACTAAGATGAATGTGTTATAGTGGGTTGGGATGACCATAACCAAGTATATAATCTTGTTAGTTTTCTACCGGAAGGCTGATTTTAACGGAGAGCCCTCCGGATTCATTATTTTCCGCCCATATCGAACCATTGCAGGCTTCAACAATTTCCTTGCTTATGGATAACCCCAGCCCTGCAACGGAGCGGCTTTTATCAGAGGTGTAAAAGGGATCGAACATTTTTCGCAGTTCTTCCTCTGAAACACCTGTACCATTATCCTCTACTGAAAAAAGTACCGAATCCCCCTGCTTTGAGCAGATAACTGCAATGGAGGGCTTTTTATGGCTGAAATGCTTCAGGCTGTTGCCGATAATATTCCCAAAGACCCTCCTCATTTTAGGTATATCTATAAAAAGTATTTCATCGGGACAGCTGACGCTGATGGAAAAAGCAACCTCTCTTTCTGCCAATTCTTCTTCATAGTCTGATTTTAAGATGGCACAGAACTTTTCGGCAGATATCCGCTGCAGCTTTAGCCCGCTCTGCATCTGGAGGTTCAGGTACTCGTCGAATTCATCTATCAAATCCCTGATTGAAACAGATTTATTATAAATTATATCAATGTACCTTTCATATCTCTCAGCGGTAAGATTATTCTTTTTCAATCGTTCGGCGTAACCCATGACAGAAGTCAGGGGTGTTTTTACATCATGGGAAATAGATGCAATTATAAGGTTCTGCTTCTGCTTTTCTTTTTCAATAGCTTCCGTAAGCTTTACGAACCGGTTCTGCAGCAGCCCTATCTCATCTTTGCGTGCCACATTCTGAGGATGGATTCCCTTCTTATATCTTTCCATGCTTTTCTGCAGGGCAATAATGGGCTTGACATAATTAAAATAGAAAATAGCAGCAATAAATAATAATATGAAGCATATGATAAATATTTCCGCTATAAAAAGATTCCAGACCACGTAATAGGAAGAAATATTCTTCAGGGATACGGGCCGAGTAACCTTCAACAAATAAACCTTATTATCGTGGTGAAACATGCCGAAGGAATTGATCTCTATGCTCACGCCCCCGTCATTTTCTGCATTAAATACCGTGCGGCCGGATTCATCCACAACCTGTATATTTAGATTTTCTGTTTGAGAAATAATTTGGAGCACCTGTGAGAAATCCTGACTGCTTTCTACTTTTTTAATTATCCGGTCTGTTTCGATTTGCAGCTGCTCCCGCATACTGCTGTTGTAGCCGGCAATTTCCCCTGAAAGATAAAAATTATAATACCCGTAAAGCAGCAGTATGTTGATAATAAAAGCAGCAAGAACAAGGAGAGGAAGCTTAAACCTAATACTCATTTTCTTTCTCCTGATGTTTTACAAATTTATATCCTACGCCCCATATTGTTTTTATGTACCGGTTATCCTTGTCTATTTTATCCCTTAAATTTTTGATGTTTACCGCTACTGTACCAATATCCGTGAAATCAGCACCCCATATCGCACTGAAAATCTGTTCCTTTGAGACGACCTTTCCTGCATTTATAAAAAGATAATGCAGCAGTTGAAATTCCCTCATGGATAATTCCACCGACTTGCCGTTTACAGTAACTTCATAACTCTCGGGGTCTATTGTGATATCTCCTATAGTCATGGTACTGTTATTCTTTTGAAGGCTGCGCTTTTCGCGGCGCAAATGAGCCTTTACTCTGGCGACCAATTCCTCCACAACAAAGGGCTTTGATATATAATCGTCCGCACCCATTTCAAAGCCTAGCATTGCATCATAGGTCCTGTTTCTGGCCGTCACAAAAAGTATGGGGCAGGATATTGTTTTTCTGATTTCTCTGCAAATTTCCAGCCCGTCTATGTCAGGCATCATAATGTCTAGCAGGATCAATGAAAAGTCCTGAATACTATTCAATAAAGTGAAAGCATGTTCTCCGTTGAACGCCAGAAAGCATTCGTACCCTTCATCGGTAAGGGCATCGGATATAAGTGATGCGATTTCCCTGTCATCGTCAACGATCAATATTTTTTCCATGATTTCACTCCTTCCTATGAACATAAACATCTACACTGTAACCCGGTTTCAGTACTTTCCCGGGGTCCTCCGGTTTAATCTGTACCTTTATAATCCGCTTGCCGTCCTTTTCCACAGCTTCATTTGAAATTTGGATAACAGTCCCCGGTATTGATGTGCTGCTGTCCGAAACCGGCACAATTTCAACGGTATCATCAAGTGTAATATTCCTGATGAATTCCTCTTCCACCTCGGCAATGACTACAATAGAATCTGCGTCAATCAGTTGAAGAACCCTTGTCGGATTATTCTGTATCCCCAGCCTTGAGCCGTTTATTACTTCTATATTCCGTACAATGCCGTTTGGGACACATGATATGATTTGATTAGAGTCCAGGTAGTCCTTAACACTTTTGTTTTTCGTAATCTCCAGATCAATCCGGGATACTTCCACACTGCTTTCCTGTCTTGCCATATTTGCGGTGTTTGAGTCTTTTATTTCCTTCAGTTGGGCACTTTTGGACTTTAATAATATGTTCAACTGGTCAAGCTCAGTTCTTAAAGCGCTTTTTGTTTTATCTATGTTGGTCTCAATATCCCTCAGGGCTTTCTCTTTTTCAGCCAATATATCCATGTATCGGTCCAATGAGTTCTTGGTTATTGCTCCCGCATCATGTAAGGCCTGATTGTTACTTACATCTCTTTTTGCATTTTCCACTTCTTTTTTCGCCAGGTTCAGCGAGGTCTTCAGTATTTTAAGGTCTGCATTGGTTTCCTTGGTTAATTCCTCTGTTTTTTCAACTATATCCTTTCGTATCTGTTGGATGTCCGCTTCAAGGGCCCCGGTATCCTTCTTGATGATTTGAAGCCCGGCCTGTTCTGCTATAAGCTGATGTTGAAGCTTATCCACGGTTCCCAGGTATTCCGACACGTCCAGGGTCACCAGTACCTGACCCAGGGATACATGGTCTCCCTCTTTAACTTTAATATCCGTTACTATAGCCGGAAAGTCAATACTTATATCATAAATCCTTTCATATTTTACTTCTCCCCAGAAATCCAGCCTGTCATCCTGTTCCAATGAAGGGGATACGGTTTCAAAGCTCTGTGCTCTATCTGTCCGCGCAGTATTAAAGCTTATTATGCCAACCGCTATAAGCATGATAAGAATACCGCTTGCTATCAGGATAATTTTTTTATGCTTTAAGAGCATTTCTTTCACAATATTACCTCCAACTCAGCTATTCTACACTTTTTAACGACTCAAGCATATCCATGTCTTTCATTTTTACAGCTACTATGCTGTTGATAATCAGAGCAAATACTGTCGTTATGGCCACTGAAAAAACCACGGTGCCGAAGGACACATTGCCGATTAAGTCCATCTGGTCATTCAGGCCTTTTGCCACAATTTCAGCCAGCACTTTACCTACAGGCATACCTAAAATCAGCCCTATTATTACTGAAAGGATGTTTTCAGTGAGCACAAGAGAATGGATTTCCTTCTGATAAAAACCCAGGACCTTCAAGGTGGTAAGATCCCTTATCCTCTCGGAAAAATTCAGTATGCTACTGTTATAAAGAACAACAAACGCCAGGATCCCTCCCATAATAATCAGCATTACCGCGGCTATATAAACAACCCTTGTGCTGGATTTGATATCGGTAATCTGATCGATTCTGCTCACATATTCCTCCACATAATCTCCCCTGAGAAAGTCCCAATCCGGCTCTTTGTTCCATTTTACAAGAACTGAGGTAGGCTTAAAAATTTCTCCGATTGATTCATAGTACGTGTCCCTCATATACATTCCCTGACCGGTGGCAAGATACAGAACCTGTTTTACAGGCACTCTTATATAGCCTTTGTTTGTCCGCTTCAGCTCTATCATATCTCCTGCCTTGATTTTGAGGGTCTGTGCAAGCTTTCTCGTAATTGCGACACCCTCATCAGGCAGCAGGACAGAATTGCCTTCAACATCCTTCAGGTGGATAAGAGGGCTTTCCTTCGGACAGACCGTAAGCAATTTCATTTGTCTTTCTCCATTGGGGCAGATGATTTCAACTGCCGTTTCTCTTATCTGCTGAACCGTTCCATCCAGCTGCATGTTGCGTATAAAACGGGAATCCGCTTTGCTGTCCAGAAAGATTTTATGATCATAGGTATAGGTAACATTGTATGTTTGAAGTGCAATTCCATTGATCATATTGCTTATGGTAAAAGCCGCTACAATCAGCCCTGTGCAGCCTGTGATCCCAAGTGTGCTCATTATAAGGCGTATTTTGTTTCTTGATGTATTCCGGGCAATCAGCCTGCGGCTGAAGCGCATCCTGCTCCAAAGGCCGGTCAGGTTTTCCAGGAATATATGGCTTCCTTCCTTGGGAGGCTTGATTCTCAGAAGCAAGGAAGGGGATTCTCCCAGCAGCCTGAGGCAGGAGTACAGGGAAATACCTCCGGTACAAAGAAGTATCAAAACCAGGCTTATAATAAAATTACTGTAGTTTACTGAAATTCTATAATCGGTAAAATTCAGCCTGAGCCAGGGGATCAGCATCTTGCCGAAGATAATGGGGCCTAAAAGGAGACCCAAAAAAGCTCCAAGTAGTCCCATATATACCCCATAGGAGGTATAATGCCACAAGATGCTTTTCTTTCCGTACCCCAGAGCTTTTAAGATACCTATCTGGCCCCTTTGGTTTTCTACCATTCTCATCATGGTGCTTTGTGTTATTAAGGCAGTTACAAGAAAAAACATCAGGGAGAATACTGCCGCAAGGAGCTTAAACTGCTGAATATTGGCATCAATATTGCTGACACTTCTGTGGTCTTCTTTGGCAACAATACCTGCCAGATTATCTCCCACGGCATCAAAAATTTGGGTTTTTACCTTTGTTATATCAGCACCGGGAGACAGCTTTACGGATATCTGGTTATATATTTTCCGGCCATATGCGCTCTTGAGCATGTCTTCATTAATAATGATGAAACCATATTTTTTCGGATTCGGGAATGTGTCTGTGGAGCCTTTCACCGAGTAAATATGTTCACTGCTTAAAGCC
The DNA here is from genome assembly GCA_012519325.1 of Gracilibacteraceae bacterium. GTDB lineage: Bacteria > Bacillota > Clostridia > Lutisporales > Lutisporaceae > BRH-c25. The sequence goes on from JAAYQK010000311.1 coordinate 10,504, forward strand.
AGGCCTTGGATAGGAAAGCGTATCCACTTATTATTAAACTTTATTGAGATATCATCACCTATATTCAATCTGTGCACTCTTGCGAAAACTTCGTCCAGGATTGCCCCGCTGCGGCTTAAAAGCTTTCCTTCAAGAAGCTGGGGCCGGTCCAATACACCTTTGCCGGAAACAGAATATATACGCAAAGTGGGGCTGTTTTCCAGATCGGA
>JAAYQK010000312.1 GCA_012519325.1 Gracilibacteraceae bacterium
AGAATTAGATTTGAACTCTGTAATTTTTTATGCTACCAGATTGATATATCATGTAAAATACCGTGTTTCAGCAATACGGAGCTAATTGAGGCACTAAAAAGGAGAAAAGAATGTGCGGGATATTATAAATTTGATGAAATAGATGAAGTAGTTTTGAGAGAGTATGAGTATAGAAAAGATCCTTCAAAAGCACATCACTTAGAATACATTCAAAAGTATGAGCAAAAGAGATTAACTGGTGAAAGCAAAAAGTCCTATGCTGCAAAAGAATAATAAATTGAATATATTATCCAAATTTAGCAAGGGAGCAGAATTATGGATTATGCTGCTATAGAAAAGTTAAAAAAAGATAGAAATATAAGTAAGATTTTAATTTTTGGGACAGGAAGCTATTGGAAGAACATCATGGGTTATATCAACAATTTGCTGGTAGAAAAATTAACTGATGCAGTTGATTTTTTTATTGACAATGATAGATCGGTATGGGGAACAGAGATTGACGGAATTAGAGTTGTTGATCCGAAAAGTGTTTCAGATACTAAAGATGAATCATTTATCCTGATAGCCAGCAGTTTTTATGATGAAATATCAAGGCAGTTAATGCATATGGGGTTAATTGAGGACTATCATTTTACAAAGGATATATATGTGTTTTGCGAAATAGCAAATGATGTATCATTGAAGAGACGTATTATACCATTTAAGGATATACACAAGGGGAAAAGGGCATTTATAGTTGGTAATGGGCCAAGCCTGAGAATTAGTGACTTGGATAGATTAAAGAATGAGATAACCTTCGGATGCAATAAAATATATTTAGCATTTGATCAAACCGACTGGAGGCCGACATATTTTGCAGCTATTGACTCTGTATTTATTGAAGATTGTGCCGAGAGCATCAAAGCCATAGAATGTAAGAAATTTCTGGATATAGAGGCTTTCAGAATATTTGGCGGGTTTATTGATGATATAGTTTATCTAAAGCATATTGGACCTGGTTGTATTGAGGATAAGATTGAATATGGATTTCCTGTTGATATTGCCAATGGTATTTATGGAGGCTGGACTGTAGTTTATACTAACCTTCAAATCGCATTTTATATGGGTATAACAGAGGTGTATTTGCTGGGAGTAGATTTTAACTATAAAATACCAAATCCGACAGGAGAGTTGTCAAAATATGGAGAAGTCATTCTGAGAGGCGGGCATGAGATGAATCACTTCCATAAGGATTATAGAAAAGAAGGAGAAAGATGGACACTTCCTCAGTTGGACAAACAGTATAAGGCATTTCTATGTGCGAAAAAAACCTTTGATGATAATAATAGGAGAATTTACAACGCATCCAGAGAAACAGAACTTGATATATTTCCGTTGGTTAACTTTGACAGTATCATAGATTGATGATACTATTCGTCGGCTATATTTGCCGATGATTTAAACTCTAACAGAAATTACGGTAAAAGGAGTGGTTAAATGTGCCGCATATTAGTAGCAACATCTATTGCGCCTAAAGATATTGATAACCAGAGAAAAGCAGTGGATTCATGGATTAAGGCAGGGCTGGAGGTTATATCATTCAACTGTTTGGAGGAGTATGAAGCAATTAAAGAGAGTTTTCAGGATGTAGATTTTAAGATAGTAAAAAGGGATGGAAGACATAGGTTCGGCAAGCCATATGTATATTTTGACGACATAATGGAGTATTTTAGCGGTTGCGATTATGGCATATGCGGGATAATCAACTCCGATATACATCTTCTTGGTGTTGACAATAAATTTAATGAATATATATATGAAGAAGCCAGGGACTCATTTGTTTATGGGAATAGAGTAGAGGTAAAATCTCTGGATGATCTGAACGGGATGTTTTATGTAGGTCATGATTATTTCTTTTTTGATAGACAGGTGAGCTGCATATACCCTAGGGAAGATTTTTGGATAGGCCAGCCTGCTTGGGATTATTGGGTGGTATATATGCCTATAGTAAGTGGCTTTAAAGTCAAAAAGATAATAAATGCTATAGCATATCATGTAAGCCACAGGATACAGTGGAATGAAGAATTGAACCTTGAGCTTCACAGGATGATTGTGGATAAGTATTTTGACAAAGCTGAGAATTTAATGAGGTATAAGTCAGTAAGCCGGTATGAAAAGTTTTATGAGTTGATTCAAAATTACTATCAGCCGATAATATATAGAAAGAATTCGATAGATTACAGCATTCTGGTTGTTTATAACAGGAATGCGGCCAATAAATCCGATGAACCTGTAAATTATGACTGTATATTGAATCAGACATACAAGAATTTAAGAGTCTGTTATGGCAGCAAAGACAGTATAGATTTGGACAAGGTTGAAGAAGACCTGATATTTTTTATGGACGAAGGTACATCGATAGAAGATTATTTCTTCGATATTATGGTCAACTCTATTGAAAACAGGGATATGTGTATTTGCAGCTTTAAGGTAACGAGCAGTGAATTCAACTATATAAAAGATGTTTCACCCCTTGATCTGGATTCTTATAAAATCAAAACCGATATCATTATTGATGAATGTATATTATATAAGACAAAGTTCTATAAAGAATCCAAGCCCATAAATGATAATATGAAGGACTATAATTTTGCATTTGTGCCAAATGGTTTGGTAAAAAAAGAGTTCAAAGCATTAGTGAGTTCAAAACTCAGAGCATTGGGGAACGCAAAGCTATATATTTATGGGGCGGGAGGACATACAAAAAAACTTCTTAAGCAGATTGATACAGGGAATTTGAATATTTGCGGTATTATTGACAGCAATCCGGAATTGGATAATACATATCTGAATGGGATTAGGGTTTACGGCAGAGATAGGATGGACGAGCTGGACATTGATTATATACTGATATCCTCAATGTCTTATGAAAAAGAAATTTTTGACGATTTGAAAAGAACTGTAGATATCGGAAAACTTATAACAATATATAATTACTGATAATTACTGAGGAGAGGATAGTGTGGAAGGCATTTTGGTAGATATTGCAGTAAGATGTG
>JAAYQK010000313.1 GCA_012519325.1 Gracilibacteraceae bacterium
CCGTTTCTCATTAAACTCCATTCAATCGGCAGCACTCCCATATCGCCTGTAGTGCGAATATCAATATCCGTATCTGTATGGGCAGTCTGAGGAAGATTAAATTCTATTGAAAGGACAGGGAGAATCTCAATCTTGTTTTCACAATTGAATCGGAAAACTCTTCCGGTTTCATCTGTCACACTCGCTTCAATATCATAGGTTCCGACAAGTCTGAAACGAATGTCTCCGCCATTATTTCCAAGTGTGCCGTCAATGTAGGTATCCCAATCCTGAAGGCCGTATATATTATCCACATACCATTTAACGGTCAATCCGTCCATATCAACAGTTGTAGTGTTGACGGTAATAATATCATCGGTATGAGCAGCTTTAGGCAAAGTAAATGCAAGCTGCGGAACCGGATATACCTTGATTTCATTACTATTTTTAAAACTTCTGCCCGTTTCATCGTAAATAGTAGCTGTCAGCGTATAACTGCCTTTTTCAGTAAAGCGGATATTTCCTCCATCATTTCCGAGGCTGCCTTCGATACAGTCGGAAACAGCAACTTCTATTCCGTCCTTTATGACACTCCATACAACAGGAAGCTTACCTGCTTCAATAAGCTGTGTTTGCATTGTGACAGACTTATCTGTATGAGTGGTCTTTGCTATTGTAAAGTCCATGGTTATCACGGGATAAACCATAACCGGTGATGTATATTCAAAACTACGTCCGGTACTATCTATCACCGCCGCCTTTAATTGGTAATTCCCCTTTTCCTTAAAGCGGATAGTACCGCCGTTATCGCTAAGCGTTCCTTCGATACAGTCGTTCAAAGCCATCTCTTTGCCATCTTTCGTCAAACTCCAGCGAACCTCAAGCCCCTGTGTTTCCTGGAAAGAGGTTTTGACTTCCACAAAGGTATCGGTATGTGCAATTTCCGGCAGATAAAAGCCTGTAACTGCCACTGGATATACAACTGTACTTGCCTCATTTGAAAATACCCTGCCCGTCGGGTCAACAATCACTGCTTTTAAGGTATAAACTCCTTTTTCTTTAAAGCGGATAGTACCTCCTTCATTGGAAAGCAATCCGTCGATACAATCCGAAAGTGCCGCATCCTTACCATTTTGGGTAATGCTCCATACCGCTTTCATATCTCCAATTTCGGAAGATGTCACCATTAGAGCAATCTCTTTGTCGGTATGGGTTGTTGCAGGCAAGGAAAAGGCAAAGCTCGCCACAGGAAAAACAGTAATAGGCGCAGCAGCTTCAAATCTTCTGCCCGTTATGTCAATAACAACGGCTCTAAGAGTATACTGGCCTTTTTCTTTGAATTGAATATTGCCGCCTTCATTGGTAAGATTTCCATTGATACAGTCCTTTAAACTAACCTGCTTCCCATCCTTTTCAAGCTGCCAGACAATATTAAGATTTCCTAAATTCTTGCTTTCTACTGTTACGTTTACCGTTGAGTCGGTATGTGCTGTTTTTGGCATATTTAGTGTCAACTGTGGTACAGGATAGATCTCAATATCGCCTTTTCCTGTAAATTCTCGGTTCGTTTCATCAATGACGGCGGCCACAAGGGAATACTTGCCGCTTTCTTTGAAGCTGATAGAACCACTATCATTATTCAGATTGCCCTCAATATATTCACTCCATTTTACTTGCTTTCCGTCCTTGTAAAGACGCCATGTTACAGTTTTGTTATCTTTCACTACCGCTTTGACTTCAACCTCTTTATCGATATGCGTCTTGTCGTCAAGAACTATACTTATATCTGGTACAGGATAAATTTTGATTTCCTTGCTGAAAGTGTATTTTCTGTTGCCCTGATTGGTTGCTGTGGCCGTAATTTTATAATCTCCCGCCTCTTTAATGCAAATCTTACCGCCATCCTTGTTGAGTGTTCCTTCCAAAACATCTGTTGCAAGTGACTCTGTATCTTTCTTTTGAATTGTCCACTCAAGATTTTTCACATGGCTTAAAGTTGTCTTTACCTCAAACGGTGTATCGATATGGCTATAATTTGGCAGTGAGATTTCTACCTTTGCCGCCGGATAGCTTGCGCTGCCACCACCGCTATTACTGCGATTTGACTTCTCATCCGGCTTGGTGTTTTCCTGCTCTTTATTGTTGTCTGCCTGTTCTTGTGAGATACGCTCCATAGCCGCAAAGCGACGCAGAATCATCGCAAAGGCTTCCGCTCTGGTACTGTACGCCATCGGACGCACGGTCTTATCGGGATAACCATAGGACAAACCATACTTTTCCGCTACATTGATATATCCCTTATCTTCTTTAGTAATTTGACCGTCATCAACAAAAGGCGTATCTCCTGTCATGATCTTAGCCATATCTGCTTTGCCTATGGAACGTACCATCATGCGGACCATTTCCATACGGCTGATAGGCTGGTCAGGCTTAAAATCTTTTCCGTAATCTTCTTTTGCGATTACTTTGTTTTTGACAAGAGCTTCAATGAAACTCTCTGCCCAATGTTTGTCCGTATCATCAAAGGTATCGGGGCCGGTGTGGGTATAACCCTCCAACTTTAAGCTATATGTCAGCAAACTTACAAATTCACTGCGGGTAATAGTCGCATCCGGGCGAACCGTACCGTCAGGATATCCGTTTACAATGCCTTCCTGTGATAGCTTTTCAATTGTTTCTCTTGCCCAATGATTCGCTGCATCGGGGAATACTTTAAAAGCAGCATAAGCAGCACCGCCAAAAAGGGTTAAAATAAGAGCGATAGCAGTAACAATTGCCATCGCCCGTTTTAATGTATTTTTCATATTCAATTTCCTCCGTTTATTTAAATTTATCTATCCAATTCGCTCTCTGCTTCATGATTTTGCTCATGGCAGTCCAATGACAAATTCGGAATATTTTCTTGAATCCTGTTCATTACATTCATCAACCTCTTTTCATCATCAAAGCTGATTTCTCTGTCATTTCTGCCCCTGAAAATACATGCTTCATATAAAGTTACCAGTTCATTTTCTTTGAACAGTTTTTTCTCATCAATCAAACCGGCACGTACTGCAAAATCCTGCCTTGCTCCGTCATAGTCGGTGTCAAAGTAGTGTCCATAAGCTACACTGTCACGGTTATACGAATACCTCCACGTTACGAACCTCAACTGATCGTTATTATCCATCATTGCTGCCAAAAGAAAATTTCCAAACTCACAAAGCACCTTGTAATTTTTCACACTATCAAACGGCAGATTTTCAGCTTTTTCATAAAGATCGTAAGCATGTTTCATGGAAGAAAATAATTCTGATAATCGGAATACATCATCACGAACTGCTGTGTTATCTTTATAATGAATTTCACCATCCGGCATCAAAGAACAAATATATTCTCTGCCTTTGTAAAATTCCACAGGTTGGCCGACAGTTTCAAATTCAACCACAGTATATCCAAGTGTGTACGCTCGTCCTAAAAATGCCCGATACAATTCGTTACTAAATTTTCTCATCGAAAGCACCTCACATTCTCGCTTTCAATATCCTGTTCACTATCTGTCGGTGGGGCAGGCAAAATCTGCTCAATTTTGGAGATAACATCGCCTATAGCTTTCTCTACCTCTGATGTAAGTGCAGCATCTAACTTTACACGTTCGATACAGCAAGATAGCAGAAGTGAAAGTTCGGCATTGGAAAACAGGTTATCCCTTTTGACTTTTTGCTGTTTTTCTATAAAGCC
>JAAYQK010000314.1 GCA_012519325.1 Gracilibacteraceae bacterium
AGTTGATATTGACTGATGAGGATGATGTTCTGGGTTCAGGGATAGAAATAATCGCAAAGCCTCCGGGAAAGAAGCTTCAGAATCTTATGCTGCTGTCAGGGGGAGAAAGAGCACTTACTGCAATAGCACTGCTCTTTGGGATACTCAAAATGAAACCTGCTCCTTTCTGTGTATTGGATGAAATAGATGCAGCACTGGATGATGCCAATGTTGACAGGTTTGCGGAATTTCTTGTGAGCTTCTCTGTGACTACCCAATTCATCGTAGTTACTCACAGAAAGGGAACCATGGAATGTGCTGACTGCCTTTACGGTGTAAGTATGGAGGACAGTGGAGTATCAAAGCTGGTATCCGTCAAATTGGAAGATAAAGTAAGTTAAAGGAGCATTATATATGGCGGGATTATTTAAAAAGCTTTTTAACAGAGATCAGGAGAATGAGAAGGAAGAAATACTGACAGAAGAGCCGGAGCAGCTGACCGATGAAGAGTTTGAAGCAATACTTGAAGAAGAAGTTGGAAATGAGGAAATAGGCGGTAATGAGCAGCCTTCCCTCTTTTCAAGGCTTAAAAATGGGCTTGCAAAAACAAGAAAAAACATAACCGGTAAGCTGAATGAAACTTTTTCGAGCTTTAAAAGTGTTGATGAAGAGCTTTTTGAAGAGCTGGAGGAGATATTGATTACCTCTGATGTAGGTGTATCAACTACTATGAAGATATTGGACAATCTCAGAAAAAAGGTTAAGGAGCAGAATATCAAAGAATCTTCAGAAGTCAAGGAACTTCTTAAACAGGAGATACTTGCCATAATGGGGGAAAAGGCTGAAAAGCTTGGAGAACAAACACCTGTAGTAATACTAGTTATTGGTGTCAACGGAGTAGGAAAGACCACATCTATAGGCAAGATTGCTTCTAAAATGAAAAGGTCCGGTAAGAAGGTAATTATTGCAGCTGCAGATACCTTTAGGGCTGCAGCAATAGACCAGCTGGAAATTTGGGGCAAGAGGATTGGGGTTGATGTAATAAAGCATCAGGAAGGTGCTGACCCTGCCGCTGTTATATTTGATGCAATCAATGGAGCTAAATCAAGGAATGCCGATGTAGTTATATGTGATACTGCCGGCCGGCTGCATAACAAGAAAAATCTGATGGAGGAGTTGAAGAAGATATCCAGGGTTATTGAAAGAGAATATCCGGAAGCTCATAAGGAAACTCTTCTGGTACTTGATGCTACCACAGGCCAGAATGCCATTTCCCAGGCGGCGGTTTTTAAAGAAGCAGTGAATATAACAGGACTGGTGCTTACAAAACTTGACGGAACAGCAAAAGGCGGAATAATAATTGCCGTTAAGTCGGAATTGGATATACCTGTCAAGCTTATCGGTGTTGGAGAGAAGGTTGATGATTTACAAGAGTTTTCAGCCGGAGATTTTCTAGATGCACTATTCGAAGAACAATAAATAAACAGGTGTCAATACTTTGTGAAAATGTCACCCTAAAAGTGACTTAATTATCGTATGAAAAT
>JAAYQK010000315.1 GCA_012519325.1 Gracilibacteraceae bacterium
AATCTTGGCGGCGGAAAGATGCAAAGGCTATAGACTAATTCTGCCTAAAATAGGTATCCAGAGGGTGTAGTGGTCCCCGTGTCAATAGGATCGTGGAATAAATGCGACCTAATTTGTTAATACATTTACAGAAAATTTGTATGAATGAAAGTTGCCAACGTTTACTTGACAGTAACTGTTATACCAAATACTTTGATTTTTGACTTATTATGGGGTAAAATCATAATAACGGAAAAATGCTGTTGTTATTCATGCCGGGGGGAGAGGTTGAGACATGAACGTCGATAAGAAGACAGTTATAATACTATCGGCACTGATAATCATTTTTATAAGCTTCGGTTCTTTTAAAGAAAAAACAAGTAAGGTAGGGCTCAAAACAGAGAAGCGGCTGGTAGTAGGCCGCGCAAATGACTCAGTTGCCTTGGATCCTTCCTGTACTACCGAAATGGATTCCTTCAAGGTTACGGTTAATATATTTGAAAACCTTGTCAAATGTGAAAAGGAAGGGAATGAGATAATCCCATGCCTTGCAGAAAGCTGGAAATCCAGCGAGGATGGATTGAACTGGGTATTCAAGCTGCGCCAGAATGTGAAGTTTCATGACGGTACAGCCTTTGATGCCAATGCGGTATTATTTAACTTTAATCGATGGATGTATGAGGATAATCCCTACCATAACGGTCCATTCAGCTATTGGAGCTATATTTTCGGAGGGTTTCCGGGCTTGGTAAAAAGTGTTAGGGCATTAAGCAATTATTCTGTAGAAATTAAACTGAACAAGCCATTTGCCCCTTTCCTATATGCTATGACAATGCCTGCATTCGGGATAGCAAGTCCTGAGGCAATAAAGAAATATCAGGGAAATCTGCATGAACATCCTGTTGGTACGGGCCCCTTTGTTTTCAAAAGCTGGGATCGGAACAGGAGTATTATACTTGAACGCAACGACGAGTATTGGAATGATGTCGCAAAGGTTGAAGAAGTTGAGTTTAAGGTTATTACGGGAAATAAGGACAGATTGGAGGAATTGAAGCAGGGCAGCATTCACATTGCGGATTATCTTAGTCCTGATGATATAGCAGACGTAAAATACGATTCAAATTTGTATTTATACTTCAGGCCCAGCTTTAATGTGGGTTACATGGCAATAAACAATGAAAAGCCCCCTTTCAATGACAGGAATGTAAGGGCGGCTATAAGCCATGGGATTGATAAAGAAAAACTTATAAATGATGTATTTGACAATCTTGCAAAACCCGCCATAACATTTATACCGCCGTCTCTATGGGGCTATAACGGAAGCCTGGAGGCATATGAATACAATCCTGAAAAATCCAGGCAGCTGCTGGCTGAAGCCGGCTATCCCGAAGGATTCAGTGCGACATTATGGGTAATGAATGCCTCAAGGGAATACTTTCCAAAGCCTTTGGAAACTGCACAGTTTATAAAGGAAAACCTGCAACAGGTCAATATTGACCTGAATATAGAGGTTTTCAACTGGAATGAATATTTGAACAAAATGCATAACGGCGAACATGAGATTGCTTTAATTGGATGGACCGGAGATTATGCCGATCCGGACAATTTCCTTTACACAATGCTGGCTTCGGAGAATGCAAAGCCGGGACTTGCAGGTAACTATTCCTTCTATAGAAGCAAGGATGCGGATCAATTGCTGGCACAAGCAAGACAAACCACAAATATGTCTTTCCGAAGAAGCCTGTATAGAAGGCTTCAGGAAACGGTGAACTATGATATACCGTCAATCCCTCTTGTACATACAATGCCCGTTCTTGCTGCCAGATTGTCGGTGAAGGGATATACGCCGCATATGACCGGTATTGAGTCCTTGGAAAAAGTCTCACTGGAAATTGATTGAAGAAGGGTAGAGTATAGAATAGTATGAAGTGCAAAATGATTAGAGTTTTACCTATAATAATGCTTGTTCCCTTGCTTATCTTCGCCAGCATGCCATTTTCAAGTAAAAGTGAGTCAAAGGTTTTCACAATTCCCGGGCTGCCCCGGCCAATTGCGGAGGTACCGGTTGTAATTACTTCTGCCGGGCAGAGTACTGACACATACATAATATATGACATTGCAAACCAGTTGATGTTAAGAAGCTTTTTCATGCCCCAGGCTTCAGATACGGATATTGAGGATGCCAGGACTGTAGTATTTGCTGTTGGTTACAGTTCATTGGGGTTAAAGCTTCAGGGCATCAGCTATGAGGATGAAAAAAAGCGTATTGAAAAACTAATAAAAAAAGCTAAGGGAAATAACCTAACAGTCATAACTGTTGTTTTGGGCGGGGAACAACCCAATGATGAAAAAAATGAGGAGCTCCTGCGTCTTATTGGTGATAAGGCAGATTATATAATAGGATTGAAGGGGTCATACAGCGAAAAAACACTTGCTGATTTGGCGGAAAAGTTTAATATGCCTCTGACTCTGGTCAGCAAGGTTAAGGATATATCTGAGCCTTTCGTTTCAGCTTTCAGGTGAAGGATATATTCATGAAAGAGGTTTTGCTATGGCAACCGTACTGTATCAAAAGACCGCTAAGGCAGGGGGAATTATCCTTATTGCAATGGGCCTGATATTCCCTGCTTTATTTGAAAACTATTGGTTTAGTATCATAATGAAGATAAGGGAAGCAATATTGACCGGAGACAGCGGTCATCTGATACTTGCATCTGCTTCCTTGAATTGCCTTTTTTCTATACAAAGCACAATTTTGTACTTAGGT
>JAAYQK010000030.1 GCA_012519325.1 Gracilibacteraceae bacterium
AGAGGGGCAGCATTACGAATTGGAAACAGCAGACGGTATTTATGTGCTTATTCATGACAAGGACAATAAGTACCTGGCGAAGCTTCTTGCCGGCTCCGTGGGAAAAGAAATAGAGGTCGAGGGCTTCGTACAGAGCGGCTACAGCATATACCAGCGAGGCAAGATATTTAAAGTGATTTCAGTTAAATTGAAGTAATGTAATAGCACAAAAAACAATATATGAGACACGGGGACGTTGAAGTGTTCCATATATAATTGTTATGCAAGTACCGACGTGGGGAAGCTATATTCGAGGAAACCTTCCACCTGACCCCGGAACGGGAATACCTCCAGGCAAAATAACCAGACGAGCCCACAGAGATGGGACCCGCGCCAGTGATTTTGTTGGCTTTGGAAGGTGAGGAGAACATACTTCCCCTACAGTCGGAGTACTTCACAAACCTTTAGTACCTTATTCATACCTTAATGCTTCTATCGGATCAAGCTTTGCAGCCTTATTTGCCGGATACAGTCCGAAGAATATGCCGACAGCTGAAGAAAACCCGACAGCCAGAAGTATTACCAAGGGTGATATTCTCAATGGTATATTTATTATTTTCCCCACAACTATTCCTAAAGTTATTCCAAGGCTCATTCCTATTATCCCGCCTATAAGGCATAGTATGAGGGATTCTGTGAGGAACTGCAGCAATATGTCCTTGTTCTTGGCTCCCAGCGCTTTTCTTATGCCAATTTCCCGGGTCCTTTCAGTTACCGACACCAGCATTATATTCATAACACCTATGCCGCCTACTACAAGGGATATGCCTGCAATAGCACCTATGACCATTGTAAATATATTAATTACATTGTTGAGCATATCCAGCTCCTTGAAGCCTTCCTCGGCAGCGTACTTTCCTTCATTCCTGTGGGACTGCTCTAATAAACGCACGATTTTGGCCGCTACTTCATTGGCATTATCCATATTTTCCAGCAGGACGGAAAACAAGGATATTTGTACATTTGGCATTATTCTTTCCCTTATGGTAATCGGCACATAACCCGTACCCGGATAATTGTCTCCGAACATTGCTGCCATACTGCCCCCTGCATTCTCTGATACTCCTATTATGGTAAAGTTGGTATTATTATCATTTATTGTTACCTTGATCCTTTGCCCTACTGCATCCTCGGGCCCTTTAAAGAGCTTTTTCGCTGTTATTTCATCAATTACTATCACATTTCTTGCTGCTTCTACATCACCTTCACTGAGGAATCTGCCTGCCAGCATTTCCACCTTCATCAGCTTGTTAAATTCATGGGTTATGCAATCAATTTCGGAGAACTTCTTCTCCTTCTCCGTTTTCATATATCCCATGGCGCCTGCCGCAGGCACTACCGCGACAACTTCGGGAATCTTATCCTTGACGAGTTGGGCGTCCTTAAGGGTGAGATAATCCCTATCCTCAATCCCACCTTCCAGGGATTTTACGTTTACATTTATCACATTGGTGCCCAAATTGTCAAACTCGCCCATTATGGCTTCCTTGCCTCCCTGGCCTATTGATACTATGGTTATAACCGATGAAATGCCGATTATTATACCAAGCATGGTAAGGAAGGAGCGCATTTTGTTTGCTTTTACACTTTGGAGGGCTGATATGAAGCTTTCAGCCATATTCATTTACTGCTCCCCCCTCGTATTATTCTATTTTCTATCTGCTTATCCGATATAATTTCACCGTCTCTGAATACAACTGCTCTTTTGGTATGCTGTGCTATGTCCCGTTCGTGGGTTACCATTACGATTGTAACACCCTCATTGTTTAATCCTTCAAATATATTCATGATTTCTTCGCTGGATTTTGTATCAAGATTACCGGTAGGTTCATCCGCAAGTATTATGGCAGGGTCGTTTACAAGTGCCCTCGCTATGGCAACTCTTTGCTTCTGGCCTCCTGAGAGCTCGTTAGGCCTGTGATGCATTCTGTCTCCCAGACCTACCTTTTCAAGGGCGGCTTTGGCCTTTTGCCGCCTGTCACTTTTTGAAAGGCCCGCATAAACCATTGGAAGCTCTACATTACCCAGGGCTGACAGCCTTGGAAGCAGATTGAAAGCCTGAAATACAAAGCCTATCTTTTTATTCCTTATAACTGCCAGTTCATTGTCGCTGAGGGTGGATACATCTACATTATCAAGGATGTATTTCCCGTCCGTAAGCCTGTCAAGGCATCCCAGTATGTTCATCAGTGTGGATTTGCCCGAGCCTGAGGCTCCCATTATTGCAACATATTCCTTCCTTTCTATGGATAGGGATACATTGCTTAAGGCTTTTACTTGGATTGCACCTGTATCATACACCTTAGTAAGGTTTTCAACTCTTATTATCACTGTTCTTACCCCCTGACTGCTTAACCGGGTCTCCATCCTTCAAGGTTGCAGGCGGATTCTTTATATATAAATCACCGGCTTTCAGACCTTCGAGTATTTCTATCTCGAAGTCTGTTTCCACACCTGTTTCTACAAAGGTCTTCACCGCTTTATTGTCAATGACTGCAAATATAAATTTCCTGCCCTCATCATCCTCCAGAACCGCTTCAAAACCTACTGATATTGAATCTTTAATCTCTTTGAGGGTAATATCTATGTCTGCTTCATAGCTCACCTTTATTCTGTCGTCTGGATTGTCAAGAGTGACTTCGATTTCCACTTTCGGTTCTTTATTTGTTCCTTCCATCGTAATAACCGCCGCATTACCGACAGCGGAAACGGTGCCCCTGTATTCTTTGTTTATTCCCTTTACCCTTATGGCCGATTTCTGCCCAGGGCTTATACTTACTGCATCATATTGGCTCACCGGAACTGTTACTTTGTATTCAGAAAGGTCATATATTACGATTTTATTGTTTTCCACAGTGGGATATTGGTTCGGCTTTGCGTCAAGCTGTACTATGGTGCCGTTAATGCCGGACTTTATAGTACTCTTTTCAATTTTATCCTTTATATTTTCTATATCTGCTTTTGAGCTTTCCACTTGATTTCTCTGGTCCTTAATCTGATCATTCCTGTTTATGTCAAAATCATTAAGAGCATTCAAGGCGTTGCTCAGCTGTATAAGGGATAATTCATGCTGATTTTTCAAGTCATTCATTGCCTTAAGGGCTGTATCGTATTCATTTTTGGAAACTGCATCATTCTCATAAAGTACCTTTGTCTGTTCATATTTTCTTCTTGCTTCCTCATAGTTAGCTTCTGAGCTTTTGACGTTCAGCTCGGCTTGCTTTACTGCGTTTTCCAAGGCCTTTTTGTCGCTGTTTCTGCTGCTGTCAAGTAACCTGTTGAGGTTTGAGGTTGCAAGGCTGAGTCCAAGTTCATACTTCTTAAGCTGATATTCATAGTCTGTAGTATCAATTTTTAATATTGGATCTCCCGAATTGACCTTCTGTCCTTTTTCAGCGTAAATTTCTATTACTTTTTGCTGCGTAGGCAGCACTATTTCTTCTTTATTTCCGGCTTCTATATTGCCGGTTACCGGAATAATCTGGCTGAGATTTTTTGTTTCGGCCTTACCTATGTCCACTTCCTTGACGTTATTCTGGTTGAAGGTTATTATCCTTATTACGGCTATTATTACTGCAATCAGTATAATAGACCCGATGATAATATTTTTTTTCTTGTTCTTCATCCTTTTCCCCCTTAAAAATTAGATGCACTTCATTATATTTTTCCCATTCATATTTCTATACGTAATAAAATCAAAAAAGGTTTCATTATTGGCATATAATTATCTTGCTGCAAGGCACAAGCTGCATAATGCAGATAATTGCGGGTTTTACATTTTTATAATACAATAACATTAGAGGTGATGAGCTTTTGTTCAAGCTTAATTTTGAAAAAACTGCAGTATTCGTATTGATATTGATTATTTGTATTTCTGCTGCCGATATTTTCAGACAGTTTTTCAGCATGTCTCAAAATAACAGAGAGCCCTATATGGTTGACAGCAGTATTACAAAAAATATTGGCTTCCCGGCAAACCTCCTGAAGGCTGATCAATTGTTCAAGCAGGAGCTTTATGAGGATGCACAGGAAGAATACTTCAAGCTTACAAACATGCCGAGCCTGAGCCCGCAGCAGAAGGCTCTGGTTCATTTCAAGCTGGGAGTCTGCAATTATAGGCTCAAGAAATTTGATATAGCAAGAAACAGTTTTCTCAAATCCGCCGAATTCAATGCCGATGATCCGGTTGCATATAATAATGCGGCGGTATGTTCCTTTTACCTTAATGATATGGAAAAGGCCGAAGAGCTTCAGAATATGGCTATTGAAAGACTTCCCGTTATTGAATATTACTACAATCTTGCCAGGATCTATGAATCCTGGGGCAGATACGGAGATTCGGTTAAATATTTTACAGCTGTAACAAGAGCAGAAGAGAATATTACCATGGAAGACAGGATAGATCCGGTCAGAATTAAGAATAAAGTGATAAGGCTTACAAAAGATTCGAGCAGCATCGGTAAGCTGGCCAATGAGCTGATGATTGCCCTTAGGCTTAAAGATGCACGGGAGGTATTTATCATAGAGGATGAGGATATGGATATCAAGGGGAAAAACTTCAAGTGGGATATAGTCAGTGAAAACGGAACCAATAGGCTTTCCTGCTCTTACGATCGGGAAAAGTACGATCCCTATAACCTGATTGATTCACTGGAATGGACTGTGCAAAGCAGCGGGAAAACAATATTCACCAGTAAAAAAGACAGTTTTTCAATTAAAATTAATAAGGACAGTGACTATATTGTACATCTTGATATCAAATATGACTCAAATAAAATCGCAACCAGTTATTTTAACGTACAGAGAGGCAGCAGCACATATCCCAACGGAAGCCATGAGACTACAACTCCCGTAAATGCAATACCCAAATATTATCCGTATGCCATATATGAGCAGGTCTTTGAAAAGGATTTTGTCATGAGTGAAAAGGGCTATGTAGACAGGTTCAATACCGTTTGGGGCAAGGATGATATAATTACAAGAATGTCGGATAAGGATTTTATAGATGCGCAGAATGCGTTGTATATAAAGAACAT
>JAAYQK010000316.1 GCA_012519325.1 Gracilibacteraceae bacterium
ATCAATACTTTAGAGTATATATTCGACATAAAAGAAGAGAATCCTTTTTGTTTTCAAGGATTCTCTCGAAAATTTTATACTTTGTCTTCAGTCTGAAACGTGCTTTTGCACGTTTTTTAGGAATTTTCCCTACACTTTTCCAATAATTCTTCCCACTTCCTGTCAACATCTTCTTGAATATTATCAATGAGATGTTTGTTTTCATCTGTAAACAAGTGTTTAAACCTTCCCTGAGGTTTTAAATATTCAGTAACCGGAAGCTTTTTTTTGGGCTTGTAGTTAAGCTTCCATTTCCCATTTTCGACTTCATACAGCGGCCATATACATGTTTCAACTGCCAGCTTGCATATTTCCATAAGATCGGGGGTATTGTACCTCCAGCCTCTGGGACAAGGAGAAAGTACATTCATAAATGCCGGACCTTTAGTATATATGGCTTTCTCTGATTTTTCATAAAGGTCTTTGAAGTTTGAAGTTAATGTAGATTGAGCAACATATGGTATTCTATGGGCGGCCATTACACCTGTCAAATCTTTTTTGTACTGCGTTTTCCCGGGCATTTCGGTGCCCTGCGGGCTTGTAGTCGTATCTGCGTATCTTGGTGTCCCCGATGACCTTTGGATTCCGGTGTTCATATATGCCTCATTGTCATAGCATACATACACCATATCATGCCCTCTCTCCATCGCTCCGGAAAGCGACTGAAGCCCAATATCGTAAGTTCCTCCGTCTCCTCCGAAGGCAATAAACTTATACGATTCATTCATTCTCCCTTTTCTTCTGAGAGCGGTATATGCAGCTTCCACACCACTTATCGTAGCCCCTGCGCATTCAAAAGCAGTATGTATAAATGAATCTTTCCATGCCGTATAAGGATACAGGAATGTAGATACCTCAAGGCATCCTGTTGCAGAGCAGCATACGGCATGATCTTCAGGCTTCAGTGCTCTCAATACAGTCCTCACCGTAACGGGTGCTCCGCATCCTGCACACATTCTGTGCCCTCCGGTTAGTCTATCCGGTTTATTCATTACTTGCTTAAGATTATATGCCATGAAAATATCTCGCCTCCTATTCTCTTACACCTATATATCTGTAGATTTCCCCTATTTGACCTGTTTTTGTTATTTTCAACAGTGAGTCAAATACTTCCTCGATATCTTCAGCCCTTACATCTCTACCGCCTAAACCATAAATATAGTTCAATACCTTTATTCCATCCGCTTTTCCGTAAAGAGCGCTTTTCACTTCAGCACCAACAGGTCCTCCCGCTGCAGAAAAGCTCTCGGCTTTATCCATTACCGCAAGAGCCTTGACATTCTTTAATGCTTCTGCAATTTCATCAGCCGGGAAAGGCCTGAACATCCTTATTTTTAAAAGTCCTGCTTTTATACCATTATCCCTTAACTTGTCTACAACGGTTTTTGCTGTTCCGGCAGAAGAGTTAATTATAACAATAGCTATTTCTGCATCATCGAGGCTATATTTCTCGAAATACTCGTATTTTCTTCCGGTAAGTTTTTCAAATTCTTTTGCTACCTCCAGTATGACTTTTTTTGCATTGAACATACTCTGAACCTGCTCCCTTTTATGCTCAAAGCAGTGTGCCGGAAGGTCAAGAGGACCCATGGCTATCGGCTCCCTATGATTTAATAAATAGTGTTCCGGTTTGTATTCTCCCACAAATTCCCTAACCTTATCGTCCTCAAGAAGCTCTATATTCTCCACTGCATGGCTGGTTATAAAGCCATCCTGACATACCATGACCGGAAGCTGTACATCTTTATGTTCGGCAATCCTTACTGCCTGCAGCAAATTATCATATACCTCCTGATTAGTCTCACTGTATAGTTGTATCCAGCCGGAATCCCTTGCTCCCATTGAGTCACTGTGGTCGTTATGAATGTTAATAGGTCCTGAAAGTGCCCTATTGACACAGGATAAAGTCATTGGCAGCTTCATCGCTGATGCAATATATAACATTTCCCACATCAAAGCCAAACCATTTGCAGAAGTGGCGGTCATTGTCCTTGCTCCTGCTGCCTGGGCTCCGATGCAGGTTGACATTGCACTGTGTTCCGATTCTACTGCTACAAACTCTGTCTGTACCTGCCCGTTAGCCACAAATTGAGAGAAATACTGGGGTATTTCTGTTGATGGGGTTATTGGGAATGCAGCAACAACATCCGGATTAATCTGCCGCATTGCTACTGCTACTGCTTCGTTTCCGGATAACCTTTCTCTAATTGACATATATACCTGCACCTCCTATTCTTCTTTGTCCTCTTCTCTTATAAAATCTATTGCGTCGAAGGGACATACTTTGAAGCATACCCCACAGCCCTTACAATGGTCATAATCAAAATCAAGCCTCTTGCTGTCCTTGACTGGAATTGCCGTATCCGGACATGTCGGCGGGCATAGCATGCATTGGGTGCATTTTTCTTCAACCCATACCGGCCTCATGGATCTCCAGTCTCCTGTCTTAAAGCCTTCTGCATTACCTGCCTCATATATAGTTCCTCCCGGAGTAATTTCCTGCCAGGTCACTTCAGGAGTCATCTCTTTTGCTTTCCTGCTCATATCCCCTGCACCTCCTGCATAGCCCGTTCGATGGCTTTCATGTTTCCTTCTATTATCTCCGGCTTTGTTTTAAACTTATGAGCAAAGGACTCCTTCATATCCTCCAGAAACTTCTGGGGCTCCATGATACTGCTAACTGCTACTACTGCGCCCAGCATAGGTGTGTTGGGAAAATTCCTGCCTATGGTCTCTTCGGATATCCTCCTTGCATCTATGGTGCATACTTTGCCTTTGTATCCTTTTAAATGCCTCCTCAGCTCCTCAGGTTTCTTCTCTGTGTTGATTATAATTGCCCCTGTTTCTTTGAGTCCGGAAGTCACGTCAATTGCTGAGATCAGAGACTCGTCTACCACTACCACATAATCCGGCTCATAAATGTTCGAATGAGTTTTTATCCTTTCGTCGCTTATCCTGTTATAGGCAGTTATAGGTGCCCCCATTCTCTCAGGACCATACTCAGGAAATCCTTGAATATACTTTCCTGTGTTAAAAGCAGCATCCGCCAAGAGAAGTGCAGCTGTTTTTGTCCCTTGGCCGCCGCGCCCATGCCAGCGTATTTCTATCAGCTTGCCCAAAATCTTTCCTCCCTTCAAAATTTTTCTTTCTTGCATATATTGAATATTTTGTACTATTCCTTATACTTTTATTTATACTTTTATTACTTTATACTATGATATTGTGAAATTATGGCAGTAAAATAATCAACTAACTACTTAGTTAATATATTTTAAATTTTTTTATTTCCCGTAAAGCTTCTGATGACCTGACATATGGGTCAATCTGAAGGCTTTCAAAAAGAATTCTTTTAATTCAAGCTCGCTTATATCATAATAATCTGAAAAGGTGTCATAGTATGCTGCAAAGCTAAATATGGGCATTATCCCTGTAAAAAATTCCAGCACCGTGAGTTCTTTATCGGAGTAGGGAAATGCAATGCCTTTTCTTTCATATTCTTTTTTAATATAATCTAATTCCGTATCTATTATCATGCTGCATCTTTCCAGTAAGCCGGAGTGTTTTGAGTTGGCCTTCAAAGACTCAGCAATAGCTATTTTTATGAGATTCCTATGTGAAACTGCAAATTCCAGGTTTTTTTCCATGAACGCCATAAAAATATCTTCCTTGTCCATATTCGGACAGTCGGCCAAGGCTCGGCTCTGCACTTTTTTCCCGTCCTCCATAAGTTTTTCAAAAAGCTCATTCAGAATTGCATCCTTGCTTTCAAAATAATAGTATATCAATGCTTTGTTTACACCGGCCTTTGTTGCAATATCATCTACCCGGGCTCCGTCAAAACCAGCTTCTGCAAAGATTTCTTCTGCTACCTCCAGTGGGGACACGGGGAAGGACACGGGGACGGAAGACACGGGAAGACACGGGGACGTTTCGCGTGTCTCGCTTTCAGTGAGACAGGGGAAACGTCCCCGTGTCTTCGTCCCCGTGTCCTTTTGAA
>JAAYQK010000317.1 GCA_012519325.1 Gracilibacteraceae bacterium
CAGCTTCGAGCTTGACGATGAGTTTTTCCAGCTTATCAGCATTTTCTATTGATTGGGAAGCCATACCGGATAATATTTTGCGAATAAAACTTTCAGGGTTCTTCATCGCCTTTTTAGCGTTTTTTTGAATATCCTCAAGTACCGCCTTTTCCAAATCCACAGCTTCAATCCTGTGCTGTTCGCAGGCTGAACGCCCCTTCATGCGATAAGTGGAACATTGAAAGAATGAGGCTAAACGTGCCTCGCATTTCTTTCTGGTGTCCGTGTGAAGCAGTAAGCTCCTGCCACAGTCGGGGCACTTCAAAATGCCACGGAACAAGTTCTCATAACCAGAGTTAGAGGGTCTTACCTTGCTATGGCGGTTCATGATTTCCTGCACCGTATCCCAGACCTCCCTTGATACGATGCCCTCATGGGTATTTTGAACAATCTCACGCTCATGTGTTCCAATATAGCCCCTCGACTTAGAATTGAATGTGCTTTTTGACGTGGTATGAAGCCACATATCACCCTTATAGAGGGGATTTCTCAGTATTCGAGTGATAATGCTTTGTGTCCAGTCATAATACCCCTCAGTATTGTCAAAATATTTTCCGAAATACTCTTGCTTAAAGAAAGCAGGACGCGGCAAGCGCTCCTTTTTAAGGATTTTTGATATACGATTGTTCCCCATGCCTTCCAAGGCAAGTTCAAAGATTCTGCGAACGATAGGAGCGGTCTGTTCGTCTATCAGCAGGTGGTTGCGGTCTTCCGGGTCTTTGATATAACCAAAGGGGGCGTGGGTGCACATATACTTTCCCGATGCTGCCCGGATATGCTTGCCTGTCTTAACTTTTTTAGAAATATCCCTGCTGTAAAACTCGTTTAGAATATTCTTAAACGGTGTTATGTCAAGCCCTGCGGCGCTCATCGAATCAACACCATCATTGACCGCAATGTATCGAACCTTGTGCTTTGGGAAAAACACCTCAATATAGGCTCCGCTTTCAAGATAGTTGCGCCCAAGTCGTGATAAATCTTTTGTTATTACACACTCAATCTTACCGTCTTCTATGTCACTTATCATCTTTTGAAAAGATGGGCGATTAAAGTTGGTGCCGGAATAACCGTCGTCTACATAAAATTCATAATTGATTATTCCTGCGTTTCTTGCGTAGTTTTCCAGTATGGCTTTTTGGCTTTGAATGCTCATGCTTTCACCTTCGTTACCGTCATCAAGTGACAAACGGCAGTAAAGAGCAGTTAATTTGTTCCCTGTCACAGCAATAACCTCCCGTTAATGTATTAGCTACATGTCATAAAAATTATGGCGTATAGTAAAGGGAATTTCCAATGTGCGGCTACTTTTCGCTGCTGGACAGACGTCCACGTGCATTTTGCTCAATTACTTCTTTGTTTAGCTCGTTAAATACATCCTCAAATGACCTTGTCCCAACAAATTCACGCTCAACAAGTACCTTTACATGCTGAGACGAACATTGCTTCAAATCTTGAGGTTTTACTTTTTCATCTATCTTACTCATTGATTCCTACCTACCTTTCTTGCAAAAGATAAAGGGCATCGTTTCCCAATGCCTGCTTACTATGCCGAAATAAAAATCAGCGTTCCTTATTCCTGCTGCGTTCCCGCTTGCACTGCCAATCGGCAAGCAGCTTCATAATGACTTCCTCCATCTGCTTTGCAGTATAGTCCTTTGGAAAAAACTTCTTTATACGATCCTTTGGCAGCTTGATTTGCTCCTTTTGGTTTGGCTTTTCCTCCGTCATAATGGCAAAAATCGCATCCGTATCAAGCTTTCCGTCCTGGCTCAGTTTCTTCATTCTCTGAGCTTGAGACAGGGAGGGGGTACAGTCTTCGCTTTCTATCGTTTCAAGGAGATTATACTGTTCTTTTTCGGCAAGGTAAGAGAGTTCAACCGCAGGGCTAAAGGCTATCCTTCTGTCATCTACCATCTGAAGTATAGGCGGGATTAAC
>JAAYQK010000031.1 GCA_012519325.1 Gracilibacteraceae bacterium
CCTCTCTGCAGCCGAATAAGGATCCATCTGTCTATCAATTACCTTATACACCAATTCATCAATAATATTGGATTCCTTGCTCATGCTGTACAAGGTTCTCATAACTGACTCTCTGAAAATATCCATTACTTCTGTTTTCAACCTTTTGAATTTTTTCTGCTTATAGCTTCCGCTTTTATTCTCATACTCCCAATGCTTTTCAATAAGACTCAGAAGCTCTTCAATGCCCACATTGTCCCGTGCAATTATGTTCAATACGGGAGGCCTGTATCCTTCATTCCTGTTTAGATCAAGCATGGCTTCTATTTCGATGGCCGTACGATCCGCACCGTCCCTATCTGATTTATTTACTGCAAAAATATCTCCAATTTCCATAATTCCTGCCTTTATAGCCTGTATGTCGTCTCCCAGTCCCGGCACCATGACCATAATAACAGTATCCGCAAGCTTCACAATATCAACTTCAGACTGCCCTACGCCCACCGTCTCAATAAATATGTAGTCCATTCCGAAGATATCCAGAACCTTGACAGCCCCATGAACTGCCTTTGACAGGCCTCCCAATGCCCCCCTGGTACCCATGCTTCTTATAAAAACCCCAGGATCAGCATTTAGATCAGCCATCCTTACCCTGTCTCCAAGGATTGCCCCCCCTGTAAAGGGACTTGTAGGATCAACAGCTATTATCCCTACTTGCTTCTCCTCTTTCCGTAGCTGCTTGGCAAGCTTATCCGTTACAGTACTCTTGCCGGCTCCCGGTGGTCCGGTAACACCAATAATCCTGGCATGTCCTGTCATGCCGTAGCACTCTTTTATTATTTGAACTGCTTCTGATTCTCCGTTTTCCAACATTGAAATCAGTCTTGCGGCAGCCCTCTTATCTTTTTTCAGCAAGCCTGCCTTTATATCCATATAAATCTCCCGTTACTTTCTCTTGATATTATTTTTAATAAAATCAATTGTCACGGATGTAGGAGTTCCTGGTGTAAATATGCCTGCAATTCCTGCCTCAATAAGCCCAGGAATATCATCCTCGGGTATTACGCCTCCGCCTACCACCAGTACGTCATCAGCACCTCTTTCCTTAAGAAGGTTGACAACCTTCGGGAAAAGATGGTTGTGTGCACCTGATAATATACTCATGGCGACACAGTCTGCATCCTCCTGTATAGCTGTCTCAACTATCTGTTCAGGAGTTTGTCTGAGTCCCGTATATATGACCTCCATGCCTGCGTCTCTAAGTGCCCTTGCTACAACCTTTGCACCTCTGTCATGACCATCAAGCCCCGGTTTTGCAACTACCACTCTAATTGGCCTTTCCAAATTCAAAACCCCCTTCAATTTATGTTCAAGCAGTTCTTCAAAGAACCGCCCAAGTATCCGCAGCTCATAACTCGCAACCATACCTAAGAGGAATACCTAAAGAACTATCGACTGCTGATATTCTCCGAAAACCTCTCTCAATATCCCGCAGATCTCACCAAGAGTGGCATATGTTTTTACAGCATCCAAAATCAAAGGCATAAGATTATCACTGCCCTTTGCGGTATTTTTCAATATATCCAATGAAGCATTCACCTTTACATTATCTCTAATCTTTCGGAGTTCGGCAAGTTTCTTTTGTTGAAGCTCTCCAACTTTTGGGTCAACCTTTAAGAGCCCTTTATGAGCTGATTCCTCAATCTGGAACTTGTTCACTCCGACTACTATTCTATCTCCTGCCTCAATTTCCTTCTGATATTTATATGCACTGTCTTGTATCTCCTTCTGTATGTAACCTGTTTCTATAGCCTTTGCTGCTCCGCCCATCTCATCTATCTTTCTTATATATTCCGCTGCCTTTTGTTCTATTTGGTCGGTCAGGCTTTCAATATAGTAAGAGCCGGCGAGAGGATCTACTGTCTCAGTGACACCACTTTCATAAGCTACAATTTGCTGCGTTCTCAAAGCAATTCTTACTGAATCCTCTGTCGGAAGAGCAAGAGCCTCATCTCTGGAATTTGTGTGAAGGGACTGAGTTCCTCCTAATACAGCTGCCAAGGTCTGCATAGCGACCCTTACTATGTTGTTGTCGGGCTGCTGTGCGGTAAGAGTACAACCGGCCGTCTGCGTATGGAACCTTAACATCATAGACCTGGGGTTTTTTGCCTTGAATCTGTCCTTCATTATCTTTGCCCAAAGTCTTCTGGCCGCTCTGAATTTGGCAACCTCCTCCAGAATCTCATTATGTGAGTTGAAGAAGAAAGATAGTCTGGGCCCGAATTCATCCACATCCAAACCGGCTTTTACTGCAGCTTCAACATAAGCAATACCGTCGGCAAGGGTAAATGCCACTTCCTGCGCTGCCGTCGAACCTGCTTCCCTGATATGATATCCGCTAATAGATATTGTGTTCCATTTTGGAACGAACTCTGAACAATATTCAAAAATATTAGTTATCAACCTCATTGAAGGTTCTACGGGGAAAATATATGTTCCCCTTGCTATGTATTCTTTCAGTATGTCGTTTTGTATTGTGCCTGAAAGCTGATCTGACGATACTCCCTGCTTTTCCGCAACAGCTATATACATTGCAAGAAGAACTGAGGCAGGAGCATTTATTGTCATTGATGTGCTCACTTTATCAAGAGGGATACCGTCAAATAGTATTTCCATATCCTTGAGGGAATCTATTGCAACTCCTACCTTCCCTACTTCCCCTTCAGAAAGTACATGGTCGGAATCATAACCTATCTGCGTTGGAAGATCAAAAGCCACGCTGAGTCCTGTCTGCCCCTGTTTCAAAAGATATTTATATCTCTTGTTGGATTCTTCCGCAGTCGCAAAGCCCGCATACTGTCTCATAGTCCAGAATTTGCCCCTGTACATGGTAGGCTGTACTCCTCTTGTATAAGGATAATCCCCAGGATTTGACAAATCCCTGCTATAATCCAGATTTTCTATGTCTGCGGGTGTATAAACCCTCTTCACGGTAATGCCGGAAGAAGTCTCAAATTCCTTCTTCCTTTCAGGACGTTTGGTAACTACTTTTGTATTGACAGTGTTTTCCCATTCTTTATGGGACTTCTTCAGCTGTTCCAGATTTTCCTTGTCAAACATATTTACCCTCCTTCTTTAATTTAAGCATATCCAAAAGAAAGTTCAAGATATGATGTGGTATCCTATGATCTGTATGTCAATATCGCGTTGTGAAATAAAAAATTCATTAAAAAAATTTTTTGCAAGTTTTCCTTCTTTATTAATATTACCATATTTTTAATTTAATTTGTGCACTATTTTGAATTATTTTAAATATTTTTTTACTAAAAAAATAAACAACTTATCGTTGTTTATTTTGTAGAATTAGAAAATTTTTGAGCAGCCCTTTCAAGAAATTTGGAAAGCTTGATTATATATCTTTCATGGATGCCTTCTCCAATCTTCTCCGATTCGTCATAGGCTTTAACCTTAAAGGTAAGCCTCTTGCCCTCAATGCTTATGAGTTCAGCCTTGGCGGTAACTTTCATCCCAACGGGAGTTGCAGCCAAATGTTTTACATTCAGGCTTAGACCAACAGTCGCTAAGTCTTCTCCCAGATACGGGTCCACTGCATTAAGAGCTGCATTTTCCATAAGTGCAATCATCATAGGTGTGGCAAAAACTCTAACACCTCCACTTCCGAA
Organism: Gracilibacteraceae bacterium; assembly: GCA_012519325.1. Classification (GTDB taxonomy): domain Bacteria; phylum Bacillota; class Clostridia; order Lutisporales; family Lutisporaceae; genus BRH-c25. The sequence goes on from JAAYQK010000031.1 coordinate 3,663, forward strand.
TTTAACTGCGGTATCATCTTCACCGACTACTTTTTCTGCTTGGGCTGTCATCCCAATCTCCAGATTAAAATCCAATGCAATCACACTCCTATATTTTTTATTTCTTGTCAAATCAGATACGAGATTCAATAGACCTGGAATTCTCTGTTGTATTTCTTCAAAACCTGCCCGGATTCTCATGTCTCGGTCTATTATTAAAGCCTAGCCTTCTTGAAGGCTAGGCTTTAGTATTTCTATGCATTGGCAAACACTTCTTCAAATTCAGCCTGATCAAGCTTTTCCCTTTCCAGGAGGGCATGGGCTACTCCATGAAGCTTGTTGATATTTTCTCTTAGAAGTGTTTCTGTCTTTTGATAAGCAGCATCTATGACCTTCCTAATTTCTTTGTCAATCATTGCTGCCACTTCTTCGCTGTAGTTCCTTGTCCTTGTAAGATCCTTTCCTATGAAGATCTCGTCATGCTCCGAGCCGAAGGTCATAGGGCCAAGGCTCTCGCTCATTCCATATTCGGTTACCATTTTCCTTGCGATACCGGTAGCTCTTTCAATGTCATTCTTTGCTCCCGTGCTTACGTCATCAAGCACAAGCTTTTCAGCAACTCTTCCACCGAGAAGTCTTATTATCTGCTCTTCCAGCTCGGACTTAGACATATAGTATTTATCCTGCTGCGGCAAAGAAATTGTATAACCCCCTGCTCTTCCTCTGGGAATAATAGATATCTGGTGTACAGGGTCTGCATTTGGAAGAAGTTTCTGTACTACTGCATGACCTGCCTCATGGTAAGCTGTAAGCTTCTTATCATGCTCACTGACCACTTTGCTCCTTTTTTCAGGTCCTGCAATTACTCTGATCGTAGCTTCATCAAGGTCTACTACTTCAATCTTTTTCTTGCCTTTTCTTGCGGCCAGCAGTGCCGCTTCGTTCATAACGTTTTCAAGATCCGCCGGAGTAAAACCGGTGGTTCCCTTAGCCAGGGTCTCCAGATTGACATCCAGTGAGACAGGCTTATTCCTAGCATGTATCTTCAAAATTTCTTCTCTTGCTTTAACATCTGGTATACCAACGGTAATCTGCCTGTCAAAACGCCCCGGTCTCAGAAGTGCCGGATCCAGTATGTCAGGACGGTTAGTTGCAGCAATAATGATAATGCCCTCATTCACACTGAAGCCGTCCATCTCAACAAGCAGCTGATTCAAAGTCTGCTCTCTTTCGTCATGTCCTCCTCCAAGGCCTGCACCTCTGTGTCTGCCCACTGCATCAATCTCATCAATAAAAATTATGCAGGGTGAGCTTTTTTTCGCCTGTTCAAACAGATCCCTGACTCTGGATGCACCAACGCCGACAAACATTTCTACAAAATCAGAACCGCTTATGGTAAAGAACGGTACTCCCGCTTCACCGGCAACCGCTCTTGCAAGATATGTCTTACCTGTTCCCGGAGGTCCTACAAGAAGAATACCTTTTGGTATTCTTGCTCCAAGCTCAATGAATCTTCTCGGCTGCTTCAGGAAATCAACAATCTCTCCCAGTTCCTCCTTTTCTTCATCTGCACCGGCTACATCGGCAAAGGTTATTTTCTTTTTGTCTTCGGTATGCAGCTTAGCCCGGCTCTTCCCGAAGGACATTACCCTGCTGCCTCCCCCTTGGGACTGTTGAGTCAACACAAAGAAGAATACTATAAATATAACAATCAGCACTATTGACGGCAGTATTGAAAACCAAGCCGCCGCTGCTGTCTTGATTTCATATTTTACATCTAGCCTATCTCTCTCTATATAATCCCGAACCAACTCATTAAACTCATTACTGGGGACAATTGCTTCAAATCGTCTGGTATTTGAAATCTTGCCTGTAACAATAGACATACCGTTATTATCCGATACAGTAATTTCTTTTATTCGTCCGCTTTCTATTTCTGCGACCAGCTGGGTATAGGACAGTTTATCTTTAGCAGGTTCAGCATTCTGAATTATCAGTACAAACATATATATTATGATTATAATCAATAAAAGCTTATACCTCTTAAAAATTTCTTCAATAATAACCCTCCTTTCAAGAGATTTGAATCAACGAACAACAAAAATATTTTAGCATACCGGGACTCAAATTACAATATCGCCATGAATAAGGTATAATACATCGCATTCTTCTATTTTTTTGTATATATTTCCGGTTTAAGTACGCATACAAAAGGAAGGTTTCTGTAG
>JAAYQK010000318.1 GCA_012519325.1 Gracilibacteraceae bacterium
AGAATAAATCAATTTACAAATCAAGAAGGTTAAAAAGTATTAACCTTCTTGTAGTTTTTGCCGATTTATAACATGATTAATAATTTATGAGAAATAAAAGGAGCAAACCCATGAGCAAGACAAATTTCAAAGAACTAAAAATATAGCAGACAGCGAAAGATATAAAGGCAATGACAGAGAATCCAAAAAGGAGGCTTAGAATATTGAATAGCACAAAATATATATTTATTACCGGCGGCGTCGTTTCATCCCTGGGGAAAGGCATAACGGCGGCATCACTGGGGAGGCTTCTTAAGAGCCGGGGATTAAAGGTAAGCCTGCAGAAAATGGATCCGTACCTGAATTTTGACCCGGGAACAATGTCTCCCTACCAGCATGGAGAAGTATTCGTAACAGATGACGGAGCGGAAACCGACCTGGATCTGGGGCACTACGAAAGATTTACCGATACCAACCTCACAAAAAACAGCAATGTGACCACAGGAAAGATATACTGGTCGGTTATAAGCAAGGAAAGAAAAGGTGAATATCTTGGAGGAACTGTTCAGGTAATACCCCATATAACAAACGAAATCAAATCAAGGATATACCGGGTAGCCGACGAATCCAGTCCCGACGTGGTTATAACCGAGATAGGAGGCACCGTAGGTGACATTGAAAGCCTTCCTTTTCTGGAAGCAATAAGGCAGATAAAATACGAAGTGGACAGGGAAAACGTTCTTTTCATACATGTTACGCTTGTACCGTACCTTTCAAAGGCCGGAGAGCTTAAGACAAAGCCCACCCAGCACAGCGTAAAAGAACTGAGGAGTATAGGTATCCAGCCTGACATCATTGTTTGCAGGACTGAAAAGCCAATATCCAGGGAGATGAAAGAGAAAATCGGGCTTTTCTGTAATGTGGATAGAGATTCGGTGGTACAGAACCTGGATGCGGAAAATCTCTACGAGGTGCCTTTGCTGCTTCATAATGAAGGACTGGATTCCCTTATAATAAAGAAGCTGGGCATAAAATGCGGAGAAGCGGAATTATCGGAATGGATTGAGATGGTAAACAGAATAAAAGCCCTCAGGAATAAGGTTACAATTGCACTTGTGGGAAAATACGTAGAGCTTCACGATGCATACATGTCGGTAGCTGAGGCCCTCAGGCATGCAGGTATAGCCAATGATTCGGAAATAGAAATCAAATGGATACATTCCGCAGATATTCTCGAATCAAATGTGAAGGAATACCTGGATGGAGTCGACGGAGTGCTGGTGCCGGGAGGCTTCGGAAACAGAGGTATAGAAGGCAAGATACTTGTTGCCCGGTATGCAAGGGAGAACAGGCTGCCATACTTCGGGATATGCCTTGGAATGCAGGTAGCGGTCATAGAATATGCCCGAAACGTACTGGGACTCGAAGCCGCTCACAGTACAGAACTGGATGAGAATACACCATATGGCGTGATACACCTTATGCCGGAGCAGGAAGATATTGACGAAAAGGGCGGAACAATGAGGCTTGGACTGTATCCCTGCAAAGTGGCCGAGAATACAAAAGCCTTTGAAGCATACGGAGAAGACCTGGTATTTGAAAGGCACAGACACAGATACGAATTCAACAACCGGTTCAGGGACAAAATGACAGCTCATGGGATGCTTCTTTCAGGACTCTCACCGGACGAAAGGCTGGTAGAAATAGTGGAGCTTAAGGATCATCCCTGGTACCTGGGCTGCCAGTTCCATCCGGAATTCAAGTCCAGGCCCCAGAGACCTCAACCCCTGTTTCGGGAATTTGTAAAAGCGGCATTGGAATACAGTAAAAACAAGTAAATAATAAGGGGCTGCAGCGGCCCCCTACCTATTTTTGAAATCCAGCCTTCGCGGTAACATTTTTGTCAATAAAGGTCACAGTAATCTCATCACTGTCCGCAACTTGGATCCTGTCATTATAGGCAGCATCCTTCGAAAGCATAAAACTCCCGGTAAACACCCCGGTATCAACACCCGTTTCCTCCAGGTAATATTTTCTGTTTGTATTACCCTTTGAGGTTCTTACAAGCACACTCACCTTTTCCTGAAGGGTTTTACGCTTGTTATAATCAGGATCCTTCACGCTTATTGTCATATAGGTGTCAAAGCCCTTATAAAAGGTTTTATCCAAAGTAAGCTCCGCTTTGGATATACCTTTCCACAGGGCAGAGGCTGTTCTTTCCTCCTCAATACCGATTGCCGTATCCTCATCGGTATAAACTATTTCAAATTTATCACCCGGATTCAGCTTTATGGATGGATTTTTACTTCCTTCATCGTTAATATACAAGGTTCCGGTAAATATCCCCGAGTCTCTTTTCGTTTCTTTAAGGACAACAGTTTTCCCTCTTTTGGTTCCCTGAATCCTTGCAGTAACCTTAGCCTCATCTTTTATCCCAAGATCCTCCGCAATATCCCAGTCCGTCAGGGTAATAGCCACAGGAGCAGCATTTCCGCTGTACTCCTGTCTGTCAAGAATGATCTGCCCGTCCTGGGGGGACCAGTCCGCATGGCATTCAGCCACATCAGTCCTGTCTCTCCTGTTGGTATATGTAACGGTAATGGAATCCTTACCGGACATTTTAATTATGTTTTTATCCCTCTTCGTGGACCTGCCGAAATACAGTTTTCCCTTGAAAATCCCCGAGTTTGATTTTGTCTCCCTCAATTCAAGTCCGAGGGATTTGGAATTGCCGGTTTTTACCAATACATTGATATATTCTGTTTTATTGGGGTTATTGTTTAATCCCATGTTGAACAAGGATACCTCCGCTGAAGTGTTATAGCCCGCATAGACCTCCTTGTCCAGGGTCAGCACGGTACTCTGATAATCCCAGCTTATGGTTTTGATTATTTCCTTATATTTAATGTTGATTTTATCCATTCCCTTCATGCAAAGCAGCTGCCTGTTGCTTTTCCTGTCGGTCATATATACCGTATACTTGAAGATCCCGGTATCAATTCCCGTTTCCTCCAGGCGTATTGTCAAATCATCAGTGCCGCTTCCGGCACCGACCTTTGCAATTATTGTATCTATCCTGTCCGGATTGTTTCTATCGGGATCATATATTGTAACATCCAGCATGTTCCCTGAACCTGAATCATTAACCGCGGAAGTCTCTATCACTGCCTCCGGAACATTTGTGTCCGCAGCCGCAGTTATGGTAAAATAAACTGTAATCAGCAATAGCAGCCCCAATAATAACCTTCTTCCATTCATATTTAACTCAACTCCAACTCATTAATATAGTAAAGATATACTCTATAGCATAACTATACCATATTTACCCCGAAATATGAACTTCAGTCAGTTGTAATAATTTTACAAATATGATACAATATCGATGACGTTACTCGAAAGGAAGTTAATATTATGGAAAACGAAATAAAAGAAATGCTTGAAAAGATACTGGAGAGAATTGAGAGGATTGATGGACGAACTGACAGGCAAGATGGGCGGCTTGATAGAATAGAAGGGCGATTTGACAAGATGGAAGGAAGGTTTGACATACTGGAAAGCCGCTTTGACACGTTGGAAGGCCGCTTTGACACGTTGGAAGGCCGCTTTGACACGTTGGAAGGCCGCTTTGACACGTTGGAAGGCCGCTTTGATAATCTCGAAAATGAAGTAAAAGAATTCAGAGCCGAAATGAAAGAGGAAATAAAAGGCCTCGACGGAAAGATAGATTTAATATATCACAAACTCAAATCAGATATTGACGAACTGAAGCCAAAACCTGCCTCAAAATACACTGTTGTAAAAGAAGACTAGTATGAGCAGTACAGACTTCAGAAAGCTTATAGTCTGGCAAAAATCCAAAGACCTTGCAGTAGATATATATAGAATTACAAGTACAGGAAAGCTGGCTGCGGATTATAGCCTAATTGATCAAATGCACCGCACTGCAGTAAGCATCCCCAGCAACATAGCCGAAGGCAACGACAGAGAGTCACAAAAAGAGTTTCTCAGGTACTTATATATGGCTAAGGGTTCTTTGTCAGAACTGCAAACACAACTAGAAATAGCAAGGGAAATAAATTATATAGACGGAGAGACATTTTCTGATATAGAATTAAAATGTAAAGAAGTATCAAATATTATAGGCGGATTTATCAAATCAATTAAAAACAGACTATGAGTCCTTCGGAGCCCTGCCCTAATCTCGAGTCTCGAATCTCGTGTCTCGTGTCTGATGTAAAATTGTCAAAGACAATTTTACATTTGTGTTACATCTCATTCCCACACATTGACTGTATATCCCACACTTGCTATAATTTGAAATAGGTACTAAGGTGGCGATATATTGGTGTCCCTTGATACCTGATATTATATTACATATCGAGGAGGTTGGTTAAATGAAGAAGACACTCGCGTTGGTCTTGGCACTTGCTATGGTATTCTCATCGATTACAGTAGCATTTGCTGAAGACACACTGGGTGAAGATGCTCAGGTCTGTGCAGATCTGGGTATGCTCAAAGGGGAAACAGGTACAGTTGACGCAGCATATGTTGCAACTGCACCGACAAGATTGCAGGCAGCTGTTATGTTCTTGAGACTTAAGGGTCTTGAGGAAGAAGCTCTTGCTTTCACAGGGGAAGACAATTTTGCAGATGGTAACATAGCATGGGCAGAAGGTGCAAACTTAATTGCTTATTTGAAGGCTAACCCACAGTTAGGCTGGATAGGCGACGGCACAAACTTCAACCCCACAGGCGTTATGACAGCTCAGGCTTATTACAAAGTTCTTCTTGAAGCTCTTGGCTACAAGCAGACAACTGCTGAAGTAGCAGGGGACTTTACTTGGGAAGAAGTATTCACATTTGCAGCAAGCGTTGGCCTCTCAAAGGTTGCCGCTGTTGAAAGTTTCACAGTTAATGACCTTGCTGTAGCTACAGTTGAAGCTCTCAAGGTTAACGTAAAAGACACAGAAAAGACTCTTGCTGCTACATTGGTAGAAGCAGGGGTAGTTGACGAAGCTAAAGCAGTAGCAGCCGGACTGGTAGAAGCAGCTCCTGCAGCAGTTGCAGTAGCAGTTAAATCAGCTAAAGCTACCGGTAATGCAGTAGTAGAAGTTACATTTGAAGAAGCTGTTGATGCAGCAGCTGCAAATG
>JAAYQK010000319.1 GCA_012519325.1 Gracilibacteraceae bacterium
AGGAGAAGCCAGAATATTCAGGAGCAAAAATATTGCATATACAATGGCTAAGTACTTAATCTTGACCGGGAAAAAGAAGAATATGAGCATCCTAAAATTGGGGAACAGGTATGCAAAGGCAAAAATCAGGGACAGATTTAGAAGCGATGATGATGTACTAGTGCCAAGGATAAAGGCCGATGCTATAGTCCCCAGTACCCCAATCAGGTAATATACATTGAACCTGAAGGAACCCCACTCATGTTCTAATGACGAACCGATCATATAGTAAAAATACAATGTAAAGAGCAGCCATATCGGAGAGATAGTCATGGGTATAAAGAGAAATGTTACAAGTCTCCATACCTCTCCTTTCATTACAAGAGATGGAACGAGGGTAAGCTTTGATATAAAGGTACCCTCCGTGTCCAGATATGACAGAATAGCCACAACTCCATTTAAGGCTGTAATATACAGCATCAGATTTTTTATACAATACTTTCCGAATTTTCTCTCAAGCTTGTAAAGCCAACCCACGAAATCCATCCTCTCCGCCCTGTTATCATATGTTTATTATTGCCATAACCTTGTACAGCTATTATATATTATACTCTACTTCACCAGGGTCATAAAGGTTTAATTCCCAAAGGCTGCACTTTCCGCTCTCAATTGCATTACTTCTCAGGACCAGATACAGCTCGGCCTCCGTCGCATCCTTGTAGGGATGAACAAACAGTACACCTATGAGAAGAGCCAACATGCCAAGCAGGTACCATCCGAGAAAGGACAGATCCAATATGAACATATCAAATTTGTGCCCCCGTGTCATTTCATTGCTGAGCTCAATCGCTCTTCGCGCCCCAATGTTCGGGTTATCCGCCAGTATATACGGAACCATTCTGTAAGCATAGGATTTTATAATACCAGGAATGATAAACAATAGCGTCCATAAGAATGTAAATATTCCTTTAAGAAACATAGTTCCAACGATTCCAAGATAATTCCCTCCGTTGAACGCAAATCTGAAACACCCTTTGTTGTTGAAATACTGTGCCGACTGGACAAAGTATTTTCTGCCTCCGACCTCCAGAGGATATCCAAGAAAAATGCGGATTCCTATTGCCACAATCAAAAGGATACCCAGGATAACAGATGCAGCACCTAATATCAGAAGCCAATTCGGTTTCAGATCAGTGAATGAAAACGGATTCCCATTGTACGACCAATCCCACTGATAACTGCCCCCAAAGCCGCCGAAGTTTCCCCCTCCGCCGGAACCTCCTATGCCGGAACCTCTACCGCTACTGCGACCTCCCGAGCTTCCTCCGCCTCCACCTGTTGCAAGCCCGATCACCAGACTGATCAGAAAAGCCTTCCAGTAGTTCCCTCTCAGCACCTCTCTTGCTCTTGCTTTTAGATTGCTTCTACTCCACATATCGACTCCCCACTTCTTTTTCGATCTATACTTCTTATCATACCATATAGAAATCTATGTGTTTAATATACAAAATTATACTGAAAGAAGCGCTAATTTGTCTGTGGCGGGTAGATTATTGATCAAGCAGTCGCTGGCAGCTGTTCATAGCTCTTTTTCCATGAAGCAAACGTCGAACGGCAAGTGCTTAAACGTTTTAGTCCCCGTCTCGACGAAGCCGTACCTCATATACCAATCCTTGAGTATTTATTACCGTTAAGGAAGCTCTAATGGAAATTTGTCAAGAAGCATTATTTGAATCGTGCATTATTTGAATCCTTTTTTACATGCATTTTTTGAATAAATTCACCCGGATATTTTGTTTGAATATTGGTTGTAGAAATGCAATTGCAATAGACATTATAATTCTATTGTGAGGGGGGAGAAGTAAAGTATGAATATTGCACTCGTAAAGCATATAAAAAAATACTATCAATTATATATACTGCTTTTACCAGCCTTCATTATTGTTCTTCTCTTTAGATATTTACCAATGTATGGGATACAGTTAGCTTTTAAGAACTTCGAGCCCGCCAAGGGTATATTTGGAGGTGATTTTGTTGGGCTCAAATACTTTAGCAGGTTTGTTAACTCATTCCAGTTCATAGATTTAATTCGGAATACTGTATTGATCAGTATATATACTCTTGGTATTGGTTTTCCGATTCCGATTATTTTAGCGCTGACTTTTAATCAAATAAAAAACGGCCGAGCCAAGCGATTCATGCAAACAATTTCTTATA
>JAAYQK010000396.1 GCA_012519325.1 Gracilibacteraceae bacterium
CATGATTTTTGGCCAGGCCTTATACTCGGGTGCCTCTGCAGAAGCTATCTCTCCCATGCCGGGTGTATTGTCTCCAGATGCATCAGCGCCATCTGCAGCAAATTCATTATCTGCAGGCTCATTAGAGGGTTCGTCCGAAACAGCCGAGCTCTTGTCCTCCCTGAGGACATCAGTTTCCCCGGAAATCTCACGCTCGGTACCGGAGTCCCTTGAAAGCATGGGCAGGATGACAATATACGCTTACTTGATAAGCGTCAAAGCAATACAGCCCGACGAGAACACAATTGGCCTGGTCATTAAGGAGAGCCCCATAAGATCTAAAATATCAATGGTGGAGCACATTAGAATAATTGAGGAGGCCGCACTGAAGGTAACAGGTCGCCAGATGAAGATAAGAATACTGGATGAGGACGTCCTTGCTGACTCCGGCTTGAAACCAAAAGCTTCCAAAAGCAGCGAAGCGCTTAAGAAGGCGCAGAGCATTGCAGAAAAAGCAGGACTTCCCCTTGAAATAATTGATGATTGAAAATAGAGGTTGTGTGAAATAATCCGGTTAAGTATAATACACTTATAAATACGTTATATTATTGAATTAGGAGGAAATAAAATGGCAAGAGGTGGATTCCCTGGTTTTGGCGGCGGCAATATGAATAATCTCATGAAACAGGCCCAGAAGATGCAAAAAGACATGGAAAAGCTGCAGGCCGAGCTACAGGAAAAAGAAGTTGAGACAACTGCCGGTGGCGGCGCCATTAAAGTCGTTGCCAATGGAAAGAAGGAAATAAAGGAAATTATTATAGACCGTGATGTAGTTGACCCTGATGATGTAGAAATGCTTCAGGATTTGGTGTTAGCCGCAGTGAACGAGGCTTTGCGCATGGCTGACGATATGGTCAACAGCGAAATGTCCAAAATAACCGGCGGCTTAGGCGGACTGGGCGGGTTGTTCTGATATGAGCTACTTTTACGCTCCTCCAGTTGCAAAATTAATTGAAGAATTTGAAAAGCTTCCGGGTATTGGTCACAAAACCGCTCAGAGGCTTGCTTTTCATGTGCTTAATTTGCCTACTGAAAAAGCAGATGCCCTGGCAAACGCTATTAGGAATGCCAAGCTGAAAACCAGCTACTGTTCTATTTGCAGTAACCTTACCGAATCGGACCCCTGCAGCGTTTGCCGTGATGTTAAGCGTGACCAGAGTACTATTTGCGTAGTTGAAGATCCCAGGGATGTAGTCGCCCTTGAAAGGGTACGTGAGTTCAAGGGTGTTTACCATGTCCTCCATGGGGCTATATCGCCTATGGAAGGGATAGGGCCTGAAGACATAAAAATAAAGGAACTGATTAAAAGAGTACGTGATACAGACGTCCGCGAGGTAATCCTCGCCACTAATCCAACCGTTGAGGGCGAAGCAACCGCCATGTACATATCAAAGCTCTTAAAGCCTGCTGGCATCAAGACTACACGTATCGCTCACGGCATACCCGTCGGAGGCGATTTAGAATATGCCGACGAGGTAACATTAGCAAAGGCAATGGAAGGGCGCCGCGAAATCTAGATTATAAATGAATTTTAGACCTGCTGATTCTCTGGTCTGTCAGAAAATCGGCAG
>JAAYQK010000320.1 GCA_012519325.1 Gracilibacteraceae bacterium
CTCGCTTTCAGTGAGACAGGAGAAACGTCCCCATGTCTTTCAACGTCCCCATGTCTTTCAACGTCCCCGTGTCCTTCAAGGCTCATGTTGTTAATTCAGCAAAATCATTCATTAAGTTTTGCTCTTACGTTTTTCACAACGCTGCCATAATACCTCTTGAAATTGCCGAAAATATAATTGGAGATTCTGACCACAGGTTCTATATCTATCATTAACTTCTCACCGGCAATATCCAGCCTTAGAAGACTGTCTTCCTGAATGGATACTGCTAAGGCATATTTATCGTCATTGCACATAATCATTCTTCTGGTTGACATATCAGCAATATTGACTGAAAAAATCAGCAGAATAATGCAAAAGAATATCGCCAGGGCCATCTTCAGTTTATTTCTTAATGACTCAATCCTCTGTTTCTTTTTATCGGCTCTCTTGTACATTTGCATCTATTCCTTCAGATCATTAATTACTTCTCCAATAACTCTGGCAAAAAGCTCTGCGGAATATTGGGCTTCTTCTATAGTATTAAGCATGCATCCAATCTCCACCAGCATTGAGTGGTTGCTGAAATACAGATTGTACTTGCCTCTGCTTTTTACATCAATTTTTAGAAATAATCCAGGGTATAGTTTATCCATCTTTTTCTTAATATATACTGCGAACTTTTCCAGTTCCGCATAGTTCGGATTCTCCTTTGCTATTACCAGCATTATCCTTGCAGCTCTTTTTCCGTTTATGGAGGTCGTGTATTCAGCCTTCTTGGCTGTTTTCTCAGCAAATGTAGCTTTTTCCGCATCAAAGGCATCCCTGTGCAAATCAATAATTACCTTTATGGATTTATATTTGTTAATACTGTTTTTTATGGTCTGAAGGGAATTAGCATAGGAATATGCATAAGATTCCTTGTCATGCTTGGTCTTGTCATGAAGAACCTTATATTTGTATTTGTCTTCCAATTCTTTGGCCAACCTGCTTCCTACTGCCACAACATTGTACTTGTCATTCTGAGTATGATAATTACCTGCCGTATTTGGCATGTAACTCTCTGTTGAATGGGAATGATAAATAAGTATCTGAGGCGATTTGCTGTCCAATGCAATTTCCCCGGGCATACCGATTGAATCCTCAGCAATCTGAGATATCTGTGATCCTGTAGATGCAAAAGGCTGCTGCCCGTTTATAAGTTCCTCAGCTTTATATTCATCTTCCTCACTGAAATAAATTGCTCCTTCAGGTACATCCTCAAAATCGGTAATATTAGGAGCCGTGCCACTGCCTCCGGCTTCCGCATATGTAAATAAAGACGGATCATACTGGCTGAAAGCTGTAAATGTAAAATTCAGGTAAGTTATAGGATTGCCGGCATCAGTATGAAGCCCATCGGTAATTCTGCTCACAGCAGATTCAATAAGTCCAGGCATTGGACAGCCGTATTCTTTCTCATAATTCACTTTTACGCCGGTCATCACGATATTCAACATCTGTATGTATATGTTATTGGAGTATTCTTCAAGCCTGAGCCTTTTTTCTACGTAATAACTGAAAACCTCTGCCGTATCCGTTAAGCTGCCGCCGGATTCACCCAAATATGGCTCAGGTGAATGCAGCCATTTTAAAAATAAAAACAATATTACAACTGCAAATATCAATATAAGTGCAAACAACCATTTCTTGTTCAAGCACTCCACCTCTATTCCGGCTTACCTCGCAAACCCGGACTGAATAAATTTGTCTGCCTGTATACACATATATGCTATGTAATTTATTTATATGAATAAATAGAAAAACGGCCTGTGTGCCGTTTTTCAGTTCAGATACCTTTCCATATCTTCATGATTTATACTTGGGTGAAGTGCAATATTAAGTCCGTTGGCTATTACTATTGCCATATCATCTATGAGCCTGTCAATTTCCTTTGGAGTGACCATTAAATTGCCTATATACGGCGAAATTACCTCATTTATTAGCCTATACTTCTCCGTTTTATCCATGTTCTTCAGCATGTTGTAAAACTCTCCGCTTTTGGGAGATTCACTAATGAGAGTATCAATCACCATGTCTATGGTGTCGTTGGCCATTGTAGCGGCATCTACAACAGTCGGAACTCCGATGGCTATTACAGGTACGCCCATGCTCTGCCGGCTTAATTCCTTTCTGTTGTTTCCGACTCCGGATCCTGGGTTTATACCCGTATCCGCAAGCTGTATGGTAGTGCTTATTCTCTCCATTTTCCTGGAGGATAAAGCATCAATGGCTATTACAATATCAGGCTTTACTTTGTCCACTATGCCCCTTATTATTTCGCTGGTCTCTATTCCTGTAATCCCCAGCACTCCGGGTGCAATAGCACAGACCGATCTTACACCTTCGTCAATTTGGTCAGGAACGTACTCTTTAATATGTCGAGTAACCAATAAGTGCTCAACTACCCTCGGCCCCAGCGCGTCAGGAGTGACATTCCAGTTCCCCAGCCCCACTACCATTATCACGGACTGATCACTCAAATTAACCAGCCTTTCCACTTCTCCCGCAAGGACCTTTCCTGCCTCGTCCTGAAGATCCTTGTCGTTTTCTCTCAGCTTGGGCACTTCTATAGTAATATAATTTCCCTTTGGCTTTCCCATGATTCTTGCCCCAACATCCTCAACAACCTTGACCCTGGTGACGGTATAATTCTCACCCTTGTCCATATCCACTTCCACTCCGGGGATATCTTTTTTATCCTCCTGTTTGCTATAAAACTCCCTTGCTTCAATAGCCAGGTCTGTTCTTATTCCAATCACGGTATTCCCTCCAAAAACCTGTTAAGATTTTATTTCCCAGTATTTCAACGAGCCGGAAGATATGCTCACCGCCTGTCGGAGGACATCATTTTGCCTCATTATGATAATTGAAGTTTGCACCTTACCCGATGTTTTTATACAATATGTTTTATGCCAAACATTTTCAGCAATTCATATGTCAAGAAAAAACATTGCTTTAAATTTTCTTCATGACATATATAATTTTACAGTGGGTAAACTTATATACAAATCGTATAAACTCATCTAAAAAAGCCTAATAAAAAACCAAAAAATCCTACAAGCAATATTCTTGCATTTTTTTGGCTAATGTGATAAAATAGCTTTCGTCAATTGAATTTTGAAGGAGGTGAAGGTTTTGGCAAATATAAAATCATCCTTAAAAAGAATAAAGGTAGCTAATTTCAAGACAAGAAGAAATAAAATAATTGTTTCCTCCTTGAAAACTTCAATAAGAAGGTTTGAAGATTCTATAAAAAATGGAAATACAGATGAAGCTAAAGAATTGTATCGGAAGGCTGCAAGTCTTATTGACAAGGCAGTTGCCAAAGGTACGCTTCATAAGAATACGGCAGCAAGGAAGAAATCCAGATTATCAAAGAAGATTAAGAATATCGCCTCATAACAAAAACAACGGGTGTCGCATAACTTTTTAATAAGTAGTTAGCGACACCCCTTTTCTTATATTGTACAGCTGTTCCTTTTTATTTTACTCGAATAGTCCTGTAAGCAACATTTCCATCGCTAGTCTTTCTCCCATACCCCCGGATTTTATACTAAAGTCCGTATCAAGGCACTTTCTGAAAGCAGATAACAGAACCTGCCTCTTCATGGATGAACCATACTGTATGCAGAGCTTTACTGCATATTCATGAAGCTTAAGCTTTTCCGATATGCTTCTCCTATCATATTTTTTCTCATATAGCTCGCATACTTCCAGCATATTTTTTACCTGTCTCGACAGAAGTGCCAGTATTCCCATGCTGGATTCCCCCTCCAGAAGCAAGTCGTTGTATATCCTGAGACTGCGGTCCACATCTTTTTCTGAACAGGCATTAATAAGCTTGAATATGTCATTTTCAATATTCCTCGGAACAAGTGCTTCAATATGCTCCTTACGAACCTCCGTCAAATCCCCCATAAAGCCTGTCAGCTTTTTTATTTCATTCTCTACGTCATACAAGGTCTTGCTTCCGTTTTTGTCAAGATAGCCAATACTATTTATAAAATGGTCCAGTTCCCTGGGCCCTATATTTATGCCGCTCTTCCCGAGGACTTTCTTAATCCACAGAGCCAGCTCAGCCCTCTCAATCCTGTTAAATTCAAATACTGCCCCATGCTTCTTCACCTCATCCAGGAACTTTTTCCTTTTTTTATTAATACTCCCATAGGAAAAGAATAATAGGCATGTCGTATCATCAAGGTTTTGCACCACGTCAATAAATGGCTTTGCATCCTTACCCGGAGCAGAGGCATTATCCTTCTCATCCTTATCCTCATCCCTGCTCCCGCCTTTGCTCTTAAGTATTCCTAAATCCCTTACTTCCACCAACCTTTTTTCAGTGCCAAAGGGAAAAGTCCTGCAAGCGGCGGAGAGCTCATCGGCTTCCAGCTTCTCACCCCCCAAATAAGTATAATTAAGCTCAGGAAAGGAAGTCACCACTGAATTTTTCAGTGCCGCTCTTCCTTTATCTATGAGAAAAGTCTCACTGCCGTATATAAGGTATACCGGTTTGATGCAGTTGTTCTTAATATCGCTCATAAGCTGTCTGTAGCTCATATCTTCATCTCCATACCGATCAATGTGTTTTATAAGCATTTCAGATGATCTTGATTTGATTATAATATATAAGACTTAGGGAAGCAACGGGAGAACACTTTGCCTGCCGCTACTTTACGGTTTTCACCCTCATGCTCTTTCCATCCGTTGTTATTGTTACCGCCCCGCTTTCATCCGTCCTGTATACAAGGCTTCCGCTTTCGGCCAGCCTTTTCAGTGTATCCGGCGAAGGATGTCCGAAATTATTATTCCCCACCGATACTATGCTGACCTTCGGCGCGGCTTTTTTGAGAAATTCTTCAGAGGAGGATCTGCCGCTGCCATGGTGAGGCACCTTCATTACGTCAGCCCTGACGGCCTCATCCGGAAGTATACCTTCCGACTCCTTTCCGATATCTCCTGTAAAAATTGCGCGGAATTCTCCATAAGACAGCACCCCCACCAGGGAGTTCTCATTTTCATCATCTTTTGCTTCCATTCGTGGATGCAAAAAATCCATTCTTATCCCTTGCCCCAGATTCATATAGTCTTTTTCACCAAGCCTGTGGATTTTTATTCCCTTTTTTCCGCACATATCAAGCAGTGTGCTGCTGTTTACGGATATTTTCCCTTCACCGGCTGAAACCTTAGGAATAATAAGGTTCTTTACCCTGTAAACCTCTATGACTCTCAGCAGTCCTTCCATATGGTCATCATGAAAATGGGATACAATGACAGTATCAATTCTCCATATCCCCTGGTGCAAAAGTGCCGGCAGCGTTATTTTACCACCCACATCATAATAGTAATCTCCGGCCCTTGAAGAACCGCCTCCGTCAATCAAAACGGTCTTTTTCTGAGGGGTAATGATGCAGCAGCTGTCTCCCTGGCCTACATCAAAAAATATCATTCTTAAATCATTTGAGGGCAGATTGTAGATAGAAATTGCGATAACGGCTGCCAGCAGGTATGATAAAGCAAACCTGCGTATATATATCCTGAAAAAAGCCGACTTGTAAAACCCTATGAACATGCCGATACCCACATAGTATAAAGCATAGATGTATGCAGGCAGTCTTGGAATGTAAAAGCCTGCAGCGGGAAGCTCAGAGGCTTCCCTGATTATGAAGGAAAGAAGGCGGATAAGATAGTAATCCACTGAAAAAATATACAGTGCCGGAGTTTTTGATACAATTCCCGCAAATACTCCTATAAAGCCGGCAACTGTTATCATAAAAGACAGAGGTACTGCAATAATATTTATTATGATACCAATAATTGAAACATAGTTAAAATAAAATGCCAGAACCGGAGCAAGCCCCAGCCACACAGATATTGACAAAGCTGCCGGGCTTCTTATGGCCACCGGTATAAATCTAAGAGTTCTGTAAGCCGCCGGATAAAAAAGTGTAATAGAATACATGGCAGCAAAGGATATCATAAATCCGGGGTCATGTACAGCCATGGGTTTGAACAGTAGTATCACAATACAGGCAAAGGATACTGATGCCATGAGGTTGTATTCCCTTCCGGCCGACTTGCCTACCATCAAAACCGCAAGCATAATAAGCGCTCTCACAGAGGGGAGGGGAGCCCCTATCAAAAGCACATAATATATAATTATCAACAGGACGACTGAACCCTGGAGCCTTTTATCCAGTCTTAAAGGAATTAACAAATATGTAAGCAGCATCATAAGAAACCCCACGTGAAGGCCGGAAACAGAGAGTATGTGCGAAAGCCCCGTTTTCATATAGTCTTCCCTCATATCCTCATCCATATCAGCCTTGTCACCGGTTATAATGCCGGTGAGTATTGCCGCCTCCTCCTTGGGCAGGGCTTCATTTATAGTGCTCCTGACCTTTTCTCTGGATAAGTACAGTATGGTCTTGAATAATCCGGCACTATCCTCCTTCAGCAGAACCGCTTTGTCTGCTGTTACCTGTTTGTTTATACCTTTGCTTTTATAATACAATTTATAATCAAAGTCTCCCGGATTTCTTTTCCCGGCTATATCTGAGCATTGGCCTTCGACTGCCAGCTTATCCCCGAATTTAAATACAGTATCCCCATTCACCCTTAAGAAAATCTTTTCTGAGAAATTATAGTGTTTCCCCTCATACAGAACCAAAAGGCTTCTGGCTGGATATTGCAGGTAATTTCCCCTTTTCACAGGATTATCCGTAATCAAACACACATATTCTGTAGTTTTACCGTCAAATGCATCCAGCTTGCTCTCTGCTCCGGATATAAGGCTGTAATTCAGCATTCCTCCAAGAAAGATTACAAGCATAACAGCCCCTTTGAGATTTGAGCTGTTTTTTCTATTTACATATAATGCTGCCGCTGACAATAAAAAACTACCCAGTATAATAGGTATACCAGGTAATATAATGCTTGCAGCCAATATTCCGAAAAAGAAGGAAAATGCAAAGCCCGCCATAACCTCACACCCATTTCAAATTTATTGCGGTTTAATATAATTTCTACCAAAATCTTTACATTCCTTCTATTTATTTACAATTCTTTGATTTATATAATGAATCAGTCCGCATAAGCAAATTGCTTATACGGACCGTTCCTGTTACGAGCTTTGTCTTCGGCCTCCGGCTGCTTGCCGCAGCCGTATGAAATCCTACATAACCCTGGTAGGCAGCACTGTATCAACAAGGCCAATTACCAATGCCCCTATTACTGCCCCCAATAAACTTACTTCCATTCCCGGCACCAGATATTGAGCGAAATATATTACCGCCGCCGAAACCAAAAAGCCTGAGATACCCCTGCCTAAAGGAGATGCATCAAATCTGAAAAGCTTTTCTATCAGGAAGTCAGCTGCCGCTATCACAAGTGCACTGATAAGTGCTGTCGTAAAGCCTCCTCTCATTCTGAAGCCGGGAACAAAATATGCTGTAACCATAAGTACTATTGCAGCAACAACGAATCTGATAATAAAACCAATTAATCCGGTGCCTGTCGACCTTTCCTGCTGGTTATTATTAGATGTGTTGTTTCCCATGTAATTCACCTCCTAAGTTTAATTTAACCTTAGAAGGATAAATATATACTTTTACTTTTTTTTCTTGGCTTTTCTACCGTTTACCTGTTCAATTGTGTTTTTTGTGCCGGAATAGAGCCCGGATGCGGAGAGCCCGTATACAATACCCTTAAATATCCCGGCTTTTATACATTGCGGCTCCATAAAGAATACGCCTATAAGAACTCCAATGACAACAGCCGCCAGAGCAGAAAATTTCTTGGGCAGCCCAAGTCCTTTTGCAAGCTGTGTTAATGAAATTATTATTGCTACCACTAATGTTTCGTTAATATTCATAAATCTATACCTCCCTTACGATTTCTAATACATAATATGATTTGTACTTGTAAGTGCCACACTTGTCCAAATAAACGGCGGAATATTATTGAACTGTACATACGGGAATGCTAAACTAAATTTGTTATCAGATTTAATAACATGGAGGCTAATATGAGAACTGAAAGATTATATAATGAGGATCCTTATCTTACTGAATTCCGGACTAAAGTCATAGAGGTCCTGCCTTATGGGGACAAGTACGGAGTCATACTGGACAGGACGGCCTTTTATCCCATTGGAGGAGGGCAGCCCAGCGATATGGGATATATAAATAATGAAAGAGTGTCGAAGGTAATTGAAAAGGATGGAGAACTGCTGCATATTATTGACAAACAGCTTACTGCAAAAGAAGTGAAAGGAACCGTGGACTGGTCAAGACGCTTTGACTTCATGCAGCAGCATACCGGTCAGCATATATTGTCGTCATGCTTTGAGAAGCTGTTAAACGGCAGCACCGACAGCTTTCATATGGGCAAGGATATAGTAAGCATAGAAATCAACATAGATAGCTTCAGCATTGACGATGCCGAACGCATTGAGAATATGGCAAATAATATTATATACAGCAACCTGCCTGTAATAACGAGAGTTGTAAGCAGTGAAGAGCTGAACAGCCTGCCTTTGAGAAAGGTTCCAAAGGTTACCGAGAATATAAGGATTGTCGAAGTAAAAGGAATTGACTATTCTCCTTGCGGCGGGACTCATGTCAGGGCAACCGGCGAAGTAGGAATAATAAAGATAAAATACTGGGAGAAATGTAAAGGAGGCATCAGATTTACATTCGTATGCGGAAGCAGAGCATTAAAGGACTATGGCATGTATAATTCCATAATCAGAGCTCTTTGCGAAAAATTTTCCGTCAGGGATTCAGAAATTACTGAAGCCGTCGATAAAATAATGCTGGACTTAAGAAATGCCGAAAAGCAGCTTTCGGCTGCCACCCAGGAACTGATAAGAGTCGAAGCTGACAGTATAATTAAGGAATGCCCCGCAGTATCCGGTATAAGATTAATAAGCAGGGTTTTCGATAAAAGGAGCATCAACGATGTAAAAATTCTTGCACAATATCTGACAAAAGCTCCGGGGACTGTTGTACTCATGGCATGCAGAAATGAAAATGCACAAGTCATATTCACCTGTTCAGAGGATGTAAATATTGATATGAATTCAATCTTTAAAACAGTGCTTCCAATTATTGAAGGGAAAGGCGGAGGAAATGCAAAGACAGCTCAGGGAGGGGGCAACAGGATAGACAGGCTTGAGGACTTTATGAACAGCGCTGAAAAATTAGTCTTATCCTGATTCATTCATCCTTTTTTTTACTCGCTGACAGCCTGTTAAGCTTATAATTAAGCTTCTCGCGCATTGCAGCCTTTTCCCGTATCTCCTCCATATTTTCCAGCTTGTAATCCAGTTCTGAAAAGTATCTTTTCATGCACTTCTTAAGCTTCCTCCTCACGTCATCAACTAAATGGCCAAGATCATCAGCCCTGTCTATGGCATCCTTAACGTCCTTGCGATGTGCCAGCGCTATTCTGTTAAACTCTTCAGCGGCCCCGACAGACAGCCTGTAGGAGCTTACAAGAGGCGTGAGAATTTCATTCAGGATCATAATTTCCTTCAGAAAACATTCATCCCTGTCATTATCAAACATCTTTCCTCTCACTCCATTGTGTTGTACATATATTTAAATCTATGATATATTTATTTTTATAATGCATCTTTATTACATAATATATAAATTAATATTCGGGGTGTTTGTATGGATTTTAATACAACAATAAGTCAGATCA
>JAAYQK010000321.1 GCA_012519325.1 Gracilibacteraceae bacterium
ATTTGTTCTACCGTATCAATGTTATACAAATAAATATACCACCCCTCAGAGAAAGAAAAGATGATATTAAGCCAATTCTTGAGCATTATGTTAAAACATTTTCAGATAAAAACAGAATTAAAGTCGAGGGCATAGAGGATGAATTTATCAAATGCCTTGAGGCTTACCACTGGCCCGGCAACATAAGAGAGTTGATAAATATTATCGAGCGTTCACTGGTGCTTTCGGAGAACGGCATTATTAATGACTCCGTACTTCCTTCCGGTATGAAGGAAAGCTATATGAAGTCAAGAATAAAACAAGGCCTTGAATGCGCTTTGAAAGGTACGCTTCCAGAAGGTAAAACCCTTCTGCAGCTTGCAGAGGATGTTATAATTGAAAGCGTGTACAAGGAGGAACAGTACAATTTGACAAGAACCGCAAAACGGCTGGGAATATCACGGCCTACACTGTATAAGAGAATTAAGAAGCTGGATGTGCTGTAGTGTAAATAATTTTTACATAAAAATAGTTGTAAATTATATTTACAACTATTTTTTGTTTTGCTTTTTTCTGAAGCCTGCAATTGCAATGATTTTTCAAAGTGCAAAGTTTGGCAAGCAACTTGCAATAGTGTTGGTTGAGGTGATTCTATGCCCTGCATTATGATCAGAGCAAAAAAGCCAAATTGCAGGTATGATATCAAGGGTTTCGGGATGGAGCTTTCAAAGCAGCTGGATATCGATATCGGGCGCATCAATATAATTATGGATTATTTCGATGAATCGGATGCTTTTTTCGGCAGTGAATCCGACAATTTGATTATCACACTTAATATATCCGAAACCAACACTCTTGATTTTAGGAAGCAGCTGATTCAGACTATCGCAAAGCTTTCAGAGAAGTATTTCTGTGAAGAAAGTAAAAACATAGCGGTAATCTGCAATTTGATTAAAGAAGGGCACATGTTTATTAATAATAAATTTAAATAGGAGGGTCAGAAATGAGAAAAATCGTACTAATCCATGGGGCATGGCACAACGGACGCTGCTGGAATGAGGTCTCAAGGCTGCTGAAAAAAGCCGGTTATGAGGTTGAAGCCCTGACGCTTCCCGGAAATGGCGAAGGAGACAGTAAGAATGTCTCATATGAAGACTATGTAAACTATATTGCAAAGTCCTTGAATGCGCAAAAAAATAAGGTCATAGTCGTTGCGCACTCCAGCGCGGGACATATAGTACAAATGGCGGTCCCAAAGGCAAAGGGCAAGGTAGAAAAGATAATATTCAATAATGAATGGATACTGCCCGACGGGAAATCACAGTTTGATTTTGTCCCCGAAGAAATAAAATCAAATATGCGGGAGCAGGCAAAAAAGGGTAACGGTGCAATTCCTATCGATCCCGGCTTTGTCAGAGGTATGCTGGCTACACAGGCTGATGATGAACAGTTCAATAAGCTGATGGATATTCTGGTGACACAGCCTCTGGTTATTATGGAGACCCCAGTAGACGCAAAGGCTTTCAATGAGCTGTCAATACCGATGGTTCTGCTCTATTGCACCAGGGATATGTCGGTTCCTCCGGGAGCATTTTTAGAAATGTTCAAGTCGCTGGGGGATTACCCTGTGGTTGAAGTGGAATGTGACCATGAAGGATTGTTTACGAATCCTGAAGCATATACCAATGGACTTGTTAAGTGCATTGAAATATAGTGCCAGGTCTCCCTGGCACTTCCTTTCCCTGCAGCTTAAATCCGAGAGCCTTTAGTCTTCTTTGATGTGTCATATCCTAATTCATAGTATTGATTATTGTTAAACTCAAAGTTTTTAATTACATCAAGTCCGAGCTTTTTTGTGTGAGCAATATATGATCTATGGTTAATATGATTAATAAATGTAATTAAAATTGGGTACCTTTTACTCATTTGAAGCCTTGAAAACTCAAAAATATTCGGAAGGACCTCAGAGCCACGGTAATCCTTATCAATGCAAATGGGGCCGTATTGATAAGAATTTTCTATGGAAAGAACCCGGCCCAGATATTCAATATTGGGCAAATCATCTGTCATGTATTGAAACAAAGGCCATGCCGACCAATATTGCCAGGATGCTGCCATGGCATAAGCAACGATTCTGTCTCCATCGCAAGCGATAGCAAGTCCGTTTTCTTTTTCAATAAGCTCCTTAAACTGCTCTTCCGTGAATAAGGTGGTAACAAATCCATCTTTTTTGTCTTCCTCGCTTATTGTTGAAATATGATATTTTTGTTGTAATTCTGAAACACCAGGAATGTCTCTTATTGTAGCATTTCTGTATTTCATTAAAACCTCTCCTTTTCTTATATCAATTTATCGGCCGGATTAATCTCCCCCATATCCCTATTATACAAGAATTATTTATTGATGTATTCAATGGCCTCCTTGCCGGTTATATGCTCAATGTCAATTGCAATAATATAAGATTGCGTACATTCCGCTATTTTCTTATGCTTGGCTTCTTCCTGCTGATTCCCAGAATACTTTTCTACCAAAGCCTTAAAAGCTTCCAGCCGTTCATCCCCTTCTGCAATTCTTGCTCTGCCAAAGGCAATAACGCTGCGGAAATATGTAGTATACTCTTCACTTACTATCGTATCTTCATCTATTACAGAAAAGGATACCTTGGGATTCTTCACAATAGCATCAATTTTATGCCCGGCTTTTGCTGAGTGAAAATAAATTTTGCCATTGAAATAGACATAGCTGAGTGGAACTGCATAAGGATAATCTTCATCACCCAGGCATGCTAGGACACCATTTGTACATCTGTTCATAACAGCTGCGGTATCTTCCTTTGATAATAATTGCTTACCTCTTCTCATTTCTCTGAACATCTGTCGTTTCCTCCTTTTAATATGTTACATTATTAATCCACTTTCGTGATTTCAAACGCATTAATCCTAAAATGAATTTTGCTACTTCTTCTAAAATTGCTAATGCGTATACAAGCTGGACAGGAAGTTTAAACAAAAATGCCCCCATAATTGTTAAAGGAACCCCTATAAACCACATAGTAAATCCCTCTATTATCAGTGCACTTCTTGCATCCCCCGCCCCACGCAAAATGCCGACTATTATAACCATCCCCAAAAATCGAACAATAAATATAAGCGAGATTATATAGAGCATAATTAAAGTGCTGCTCCTTACTTCATCGGAAACATTAAATAAATCTAATATAAGAGGGGATGTTAATGCCAGAGTTAATCCTAATACTATACTGATAAATGAAGAGACTTCCATAAACTTTTTAGCATAATCAATAGTTTGATCTTCTTTTCCTTCTCCAATGCTATTACCGGTCATTATAGCGGATGCGCTTGCTATTCCAAAGGCCACTACCATAAACATATTACTTACGGTATTGCATATTTGAACAGCAGCCGTAGCCCCTGTACCCATCCGGCCGTAAACAACCGAATAAACAAGACTGGCCATTGCCCAAAATACGTCATTTAGTAATACAGGCAGAATAATCCTATAGGATTTTTTAAAAAAGCCGGTGTTTAAATCTTTTAATTCTGTTAAACTTGCCGCAAATACTCCATTATCCTTATAAACTATAAATACAAGCAGTATTGCTTCAACTATTCTGGCTATTAACGTAGCAATTGCAGCTCCTTCTACCCCTAAGGCAGGAGCACCTAATTTCCCAAATATGAGAATATAATTAAGAAATACATTACATAAAAGTGCAGCTATATTAACTATCAAAGGTGCAACAGTATTTCCTATTGAACGCAAAGAATAACTGTATATAAAGGTTATTGCAGTAAAAGTATAGCTGAACAATACTATATATAAATATTTTCCTCCCAAATCTATTACAGTATAATCTTTATTA
>JAAYQK010000322.1 GCA_012519325.1 Gracilibacteraceae bacterium
AATATTTCACAAATAAGAAATCTGACCCCTGGCTGATCGTCGACCACAAGCAGTTTTTTGACTGACATGTCCGCATCCCCCCAAAGCTATCTTATTTGATGCATTACTATATATTCCCTATTGAACGAATATATCCTTCTTTTTTATTTATTTAATCTTCACAAAGAATTCGACACCTTCCTTAAGTCGTGACATTCTTGCCTCTGCATCCTCCTGATTATCCCCTATGACGGAATAATAAATCTTCAGCTTCGGTTCGGTTCCTGAAGGCCTTATGCAAAACCATGATTTATCCTCCAGAATGAATTGAAGCGCATTCTCCTTCGGAAGCCTGACAGGTCCGTGATAGTTCAGGTAATCCCTTACCTCTTTCACTCTGATGCCGTTAATCCCCCCGGGCAGGCCATTCCTTAGGGAGTCTATGAGCCTTACCATCTTCTCCATACCTTCCTTACCCTTGAAGGTAACGGAAGCAAGGCTCTCCTTGTAAAACCCATATTTCCGGAACAGTGACATGAGCCCTTCATAAAGGGTCATGCCCCTTTTCTTATAGCAGGCAGCCATCTCACAGATAAGCATGGAGGCTATGACTGCGTCCTTGTCTCTTACAAAGGTTCCGGCAAGATAACCGTAGCTCTCTTCATAGCCAAACACAAACTCTAGCCCGCTGTCCTCAAATTCCTTTATTTTCTCAGCTATATATTTAAAACCCGTAAGCACGGATATTGTTCTTACATTATAGCTTTCTGCAATTTTTTCACCCAGTTTCCCCGTGACTATGGTGTTTATAATGGTGCTCTTATCATTCAGCCTTCCCTGCTTTTTAAGAGATCCCAGTATATAATCGGTTAACAGCGCTCCTATCTGGTTCCCGGTAAGCACCACATATTCTCCGAGATTGTCCTTTACCACGGCACCTACCCTATCGCAGTCCGGATCAGTTCCGATTATGATATCGGCAGACTGCTTCTTAGCAAGTTCAATAGCCAGAGTAAAGGCCTCATGTTCCTCAGGATTAGGATATTTCACAGTGGGGAAATCCTTGTCCGGCTGTTCCTGCTCAGGCACAACCGTCACATTTGTAAAGCCAATCTCCCGGAGGATTCTTCTTACGGGAATATTTCCTGTTCCATGCAAAGGTGTATACACAATCCTGAAGTTATCATCCATTTCCCTCACTACTTGAGGGTTCAGCGAAAGAGAACTGATCTTTCCTATATACCTGTCGTCCATTTCAGTTCCCAAAAATCGCAGCAGCCCTTTATCCTGTATCTCACATTCATCCATACATTTAATTTCGGAAAAATCCTGTATTGAATTTGCTTCTGCTATAAGCTCTTCAGCAATTGGCGAAACCACCTGCCCCCCATCGCCCCAATAAACCTTATAACCGTTGTATTGCGGGGGATTATGACTTGCCGTTATCACTATCCCTGCCGTGGCCTTAAGCTCTCTGACGGCAAAAGAAAGCTCCGGAGTAGGCCTGAGCTCACTGAATACATATGCGGCAATTCCGTTGGAATTCAGCACCCTTGACGCCTCCATGGCAAACTCACGGGAAAGGTGCCTGGAATCATATGCTATTACAACACTCGGGTTGTCTATATTCTTCCTTATTATATAATTGGACAGACCCTGAGTGGCTCTGCCCACAGTATATCTGTTCATCCTGTTTGTTCCGGCGCCTATAATTCCTCTGAGGCCGCCGGTTCCAAACTCCAGGTCCTTGTAGAACCTGTCCTCGATTTCCTTTTCATCGTCCTTTATCCTCATAAGCTCTCTTCGGGTTTCCTCATCAAAGGCAGAATCGCTGATCCATTTATTGTATCTTTCATTATAGACCATAAAAAACCTCCTTAAGATACTCTCTGAATTCATCCTTCAAATCCTCCCTCTGCAGGGCGAACTCCACTGTTGCCTGAAGGAAGCCCAGCTTTGAGCCGATATCATACCTTCTTCCTTCAAAGTTGTATGCATACATGGGCTGGTTTTTCCCCAGGGTTCTGAGGGCGTCCGTGAGCTGTATCTCCCCACCGGAGCCAGGTTCCGTTTCCCTAAGTATGTCAAATATCTCAGGGGTTATTATATATCTTCCCAATATGGCAACATTGGACGGAGCATTCTCCTTTGAAGGCTTTTCCACAAGGTTCTTTACTTTATAAAGCCTTTCGCTTATTTCATCATAACCAATTATCCCGTACTTATTCACCTCTTCAGGGTTTACCTTCTGAACACCAAGAACAGTTTTTGAGTAATCTTCAAACACATCCATAAGCTGTCTCAGGCAGGGCACCCGGGCACTTACCACATCATCCCCCAGCAGCACCGCAAAAGGCTCATTTCCCACAAAGGTCCTGGCGCAGTAAATTGCATGGCCGAGGCCCTTCGCTTCCTTCTGCCTGATATAGTATATATCCACAAGATTGGAAATATCCTGAACCTGTTTCAAAAGCCCGTTATTATTTTTTCTGGCAAGCTCCAGCTCCAGCTCAACAGATCTGTCGAAATGGTCCTCTATTGCCCTTTTATTCCTTCCTGTTACTATTAATATTTCTTCAATTCCGGAATCAATTGCTTCTTCTACTATGTACTGTATTGTAGGTTTATCCACTATAGGCAGCATTTCTTTTGGCTGTGCCTTTGTTGCGGGCAAAAACCGGGTTCCCAATCCTGCTGCAGGTATTATTGCTTTTTTGACTTTCATGAGTTTTCCTCCAAATTTCTTAACTTCTTAAATATTATCTTCCAAAATGTAATATATTAACCGTATTAATGGTTAGCGGGAGTGTTTATCATGCTTCGGGATGCTTTTCTTGTTTTTGAATGGTGGTTATATATTCTATTCATAGGCATATTATTCCTGCCCGCAGCTCAAAAATGCTTTCCTTTCTTCTTCGATAAAGGCTGCGGCTTTTTACTTCTCATCATCAATATTGATTTCCTTTTCTATTATATATAAAGGCCTGCCCTTGCTCTCCTCATGTATCCTGCCGATGTATTCCCCCAATATGCCGATTGATATCAGCTGCACCCCTCCCAGAAATACTACGGCAGCCATAATTGCATCTCTTGTAAAAATCAACGGAACTGAGATTACAGCAAAAAAACCCAAATATTGTGACAGCTTAAGGGGCTTGTAGGAAAAGGAAAAAATGCCATCCAGCGCAAGCTTTATCATTTTTTTAAGAGGATACTTAGTCTCCCCTGCATATCTTTCCTCCCTCTCATACTCAACCGGTACCTGCCTGAAGCCTACCCAACTGACCATTCCGCGAAGGAACCTGTCTTTCTCCCTCATGTTTCGAAGCACATCCGCCGCTTTTGCATCAATAAGCCTGAAGTCTCCTGTATCAACAGGTATCCTGGTATCGGAAAGCATATCCAGCACCCTGTAAAACAAGCTGGCAGAGACACGCTTGAAGAAGCTTTCACCTTTTCTTCTCTTTCTCTTGGCATATACCACTTCATAGCCCTGCTCCCACAATCTGAGCATTTCAATGATAAGCTCCGGAGGATCCTGCAGGTCTGCATCTATAATAACTATAGCGCTGCCCCCGGCCTTGTCTATTCCCGCCGTGACAGCCGCCTGATGCCCAAAATTTCTCGAAAAGGCAATAACCTTGACCCTGTTGTCCCGGCCTGCCAGCTGCTCAAGAATGCCCTGAGTCCCGTCCCTGCTTCCGTCATTTACAAAAATCAGCTCATAAGGATAACCGCAGCTGTCCATCACTCTTTTCAGACGCTTGCAGCATTCCTCCGCAACCTTTTCTTCATAATACATGGGAATGACTACTGAAACCAGCTTTTTATGCACTGCTGTCCCCACCGCTCCTTATGAACATACTTTCCTATAAAAAATAAAGGGCGAACCCTGTTCGCCCCCTTACTTTATTTCTAATTAACAACCTGAATTGCTTTCGCAGACACACCGTCCACCGTTCCGGTACCTATGACGTTTATAATTTGATTCACCTTCAAACTGTTCAGTCCGAGAGGCTCCAAGTAAATATTAGCAATCTTTGTCTCATCGGTTATATATACTTTTTTGTCTGCATATTTGCTTGTGCTGCTGTCGTATATCTCAACAATTATCAGCTTCGCTTCAAGGTCAATGCTCTTTATAAGGCCCTTCAGCTCTGTCAATACCTGGGCCGTTTCATTAATAACCGCTATTTTGCTTATTTCATCATCAATAAGACTGACATCCACCTGCATACCGGGCCTTAAGGAATAAATATCTTCTCCGGCTCCGGTTATTTCAATTCCGCTGTCCGCATAGTATTCATTCTGGCTTCCGTCCAAGGCTGTTATTACAAGCTTTGGAGGAGCTATCCTGCTGAATACCAGGGACTCGATAACACCTTTGTCGCTGCTCTTTACTCCGTCGGCATTTATCTCTATTAGTTCATTATAAGAAGTGGTTATCACCAGATCGTTGTCCTTTTTCAGTTCCTGCCACAGGGCACTCTTTCCGTCCTTTATCACTATGGTTTTGGCTGTAATTGTATAGCTTCTTGTCTCACCGTTCTGTGTCCGCATTGTAAGAATTGTCTTATCTCCGGACTGTATATCCACAAGCTTCCCTATTGTTTTTCTTATTTTGCTTTCACCAACGATTCTTACTACCTTGTTTCCGTCGATATAAAGCCTGACCATATCGCTTTTCTCCAGCTTCCAGAACCCCTCTGAAACACCGTCTATCGTACACGCTACATTTTCAGCCAGTTTATATACTCTTCTCTCGGTACCCACAAACACCGCAAGATTGCCATACTCGGGAATCACCATATCCACATATGCAGTCACATCCGCCGGCTCATTATCTTCAAATATAGTCACAGTTTCAGTATCCGAATTGTTATCCGTACCGGTGCTGCTTGGCTCAGGATAATCAGTCCATATTATTTCCGGACTTCCGCTTCCCCCGGTTATATCTTCCCCAAGTTCTTTCTTTTCATAAGCGTCGCTTGCAATATCCAGCATCTTTGCATAAGTTTCTCTGTTTATGTATGAATTGGGATTAAAATTATCGGTTGTTTCGCTGATTACGCCGATTTCCATGAGGTAACTGACATAAGCCTTATACTGGGAAGCAATAAACATGGAATCCTTAAAAGGAAGCGCAGCCGGAGGCATTGAACTGTCTACTACAACACCGAAGGCAAGACCCAGGTACCTGCATATCTCCTGCTTCCTGGCATATGGATTTGAAGAATAGGCGCTGACATCGGAATCCTTTATTATTCCCTTCTCCAGGCATAATGCCACAGCCTTTCTTGCATATGAGGGTACATTGAACTTATCCAGGACAGCGGCTTGGTATTTTTCCTCCAATTGTTCCAAATTTATATCCTTTTCCCGATTAACCATTCGTGATATACTTACTAATGCATCATAGTTCCTGACATTATCACCGGGCTTGAACTCGGTTTCCGAATAACCGCTCATCAAGCCTTTATTAAAAACATTTATAATATGCTGCTTCGCCCAGCTGTTATCTATATCGGTAAACTTCGAAGCACCATTATCCGCAAAAGCAGTGCCGGTAATAGAAATCAGCAGTACGAAGGAAATGACTATTACTTTTATTATTTTAAAATTTTTCATCTGTATCCTCCTATTATCTTCATTCTTACAGAATATATTCTGTGGAATTTGTTCAATTCCTGCTTAGTAAGGAAATTGTAACATAAAATAATGGTACAAGCCGTACAGGTAAAGGATAACCGGTAATATTACAAAATTGTAATGAAACATAATATATAACCCCTGCGTCATATTAGCAGGGCAAAACTTTGACTCAATGGTTGACATAGTCATTTTACATAATTCTCCTTTACAGTGTTGGCTAATTCCTGTTACATCTTTATTACACTTGTTTACAATATTGTTACGTGTGAAGGAATCAGCAAAACTGTGTTGAATTATGTTAACCATTAGATGGATTTTATCAATTTTTTCTTACAACCTGGAAAGGGGGTGCATGGCATAGGTTTCAGAAATTGCACAAGCAGCAAAAACAAAAACAAAAACAATTTTAAGGAGGAAACAACACGTATGAATAAGAAGATACTTGCTCTTCTTTTGGCGTTTGCTATGATGTTCTCATCAATAACAGTTGCATTCGCCGATGAACCAGCGACTATAGGCGCTGATGCAAAAGCACTCGAAACTATGGGAGTGCTTCAGGGTGATACAGGAACAGTAACACCTGAATACCTTGTAAAAGAAACAACAAGAATGCAGGCAGCTATTATGTACCTCAGACTTAGAGGACTTGAAGACGAAGCTAAAGCATTCACAGGAACAGACAACTTCACAGATGCAGGCACAATGGTATGGGGCGAAGGTAAAGCAATGATGGCTTACCTTAAAGCTAATCCGCAGCTTGGCTGGATAGGCGGAGACGGCGGAAGATTCAACCCCTTTGCCACAATCACAGCTCAGGAATTCTACAAGGTTATGCTTGAAGCTCTCGGCTACAAGCAGACAACAGCAGAAGCAGAAGGCGACTTCAAATGGACAGAAGTTATGGCTTTCGCAGCTGAAAAGGGTCTTGTAAAAGTTGCTGATGTTGAAAAGTTCACAAACAATGATTTGGCAACAGCTACAATGGAAGCTCTCAAGGTTAACGTAAAAGACTCAAAAGATACTCTTGCAGTTAAACTTGTAGATGACGGAATGATCAATAAGGAAGCAGCTATAGAAGCCGGTCTTTATGTGAAAGAAATCGCAGCAGCGGTTAAATCAGCAAAAGCACTGGGTAACTCAGTAGTTGAAGTAAAATTCGAAGATGATGTTGATGCAGCAGCAGAAAATGCAGACAACTATGCTATCGAAGGTCTTGAAGTTAAATCAGCCGTTGTTACAGGAAAAGATACAGCAAGACTTGAAACAGCAGCTATGACATCAGGTAAAGTCTATAAATTGACAGTCGGTGAAAAAACTGTTCAGTTTGCAGGTATTGCAAAAGTATCAGGAGGACCTGAAATAGACACTGTAAAAAGTGAAGACGTTGAAGAAGTTGTTATAAAATTCAACAAGAACATTGACCTTGCTACAGGTACAGATGTTGATAACTATTCTATAAAAGACGTTGAAATTGTAAAAGCTGAAGTTGACGGCAAAGAAGTAACATTAACTACAGAAGGACTTAAGGATAGAACAAAATATTCGGTTAGGGCAACAAACATTAAGTCAGTTGACGGTGTAGCAAAGAGAACAAACACTGAATCCTTCACCGTTAGATTTGATACAAATGCTCCAAAAATTGACGGAGATATAGAAGTACAGACTAATGAAAGAATAGTAGTTAAGTTCAATGAAAAGGTTACAAAGGAATCAGCTGAAAATCTTGACAACTACAGTATCAAAGTAGATGAATCAAACGGTTCAGAGCTTGATATATTATCAGTAACCTGGGATTCTGACGATGAAAACAATGTAGAAATCGTAACAGAACCAATGGAAAAAAGAGAAGATTACAAGCTTTCAGTAAACAACATAGCTGACCAGAGAAAAGTTGCTAATGTAATGACAAGACCTGCAACCAAGGTTTATAGAGCTGTAGCTGAAGACAATAAGGCCCCTGAATGGAAAACCCTTACAGTTCTTTCACCTACTACAATAATGGTAGAATTTGCCGATGGCAGCAAAATAGACGAAGACAGTGCATTGGATCTCAACAACTATGAACTGGAAGACCTGAATATTGAATCAATAAGAACAATAAAGAACGAGTGGAAAACATTCAGAGCTATTCTTACAGTTGAAGAAATGGAAACAGGCAAAACTTATGACCTGACAATCTATGATATACTTGACGAATTCGGTAACGCAATGAAAGAAACCAAAAAGCCTGCAAAAGCAATATCAAGCAATCTTGCTTCAGCGAAGCTTGAAACTGCAGTAGCCACAGGCAAAAATGCAATCACATTGACATTCGATAAGGAAATTGACGAAACAACAGCTGAAAACATTGCCAACTACGAAATAGACGAAGAAGTAGGCGCACCGACAAAAGCTGAATTACAGGATGACGGAGTAACAGTTAAATTGGAAGTTAACGATATCATCAACGGTTATGGCGAATATGACATAATAGTTGACGGTGTTGAAGACCTTGCAGGCAACGAATTATAC
>JAAYQK010000323.1 GCA_012519325.1 Gracilibacteraceae bacterium
CAGGATATAATTAACAAGCATATATTAACCTTAGATCGAAGCATACCCCTCCAAAAAGCAATAGAGACAGCTATGGGCGGGCATTTATTTGAAAATACATTTACAATTGGTGAGGATTCTTTTAACTTACTGGTTAGCCCTGTTAAGGATGATATGGTTGTCAAAGGAGTTATTCTGTTCATACTGGATATAACAGAGAAACAATCTGCTGAAAAAATGCGCCGTGAGTTTACTGCCAATGTGTCCCATGAACTCAAAACGCCCCTTACCTCCATTTCAGGTTATGCAGAGCTTATGAAAAGCGGCATAGTGCAGCCGGAGGACATTCCCGAGTTTGCTAACCGCATATACAAAGAAGCAAGGCATCTCATAAACCTTATAGACGATGTGATACGGATCTCCAGGCTGGATGAGAAAAATGTTCAGCTTCCTTTTGAAGAGATTGACTTATTGGAATTGGCAACGGAAACAGTCAGCAGACTATCTTCCCTTGCGCAGCAGAAACAGATAAAGCTGTCAGTCAGCGGTGAGAATGCTATCATTTCAGGTGTCAGGCAAATCCTGGAGGAAATGATATATAACCTGTGCGATAATGCAATCAAATACAATTATGAAAAAGGCACGGTTGATGTAAGTGTCAGAGCTTTACCCGATAATGTCGTGCTAACCGTTGCTGATAATGGCTTTGGCATTCCCAGGGAGCACCAAAGCCGGGTGTTTGAACGTTTTTATAGAATTGACAAGTCTCATTCAAGGGAAACCGGCGGAACCGGGCTGGGGCTTTCCATTGTAAAGCACAGTGCGGAATTCCATAATGCAAGGGTTCAGCTGTTAAGCAAGCCTGGAAAGGGTACAACGATAACAGTCACATTCAGGCGCAACAAATAAAACCGGAAGTATTGGGAGTACGGAAAGATGACGAAGAACTAATCTGCACAAACCAATTTATCTGTAATAAAAATCTGGTCTTGTTAACATACTATATAAAGCGGCAAAAGTTATGTTATGCAGGATAGGAGGATTTTTATGGCCGAACAGAATAAAACTGACAGAGAAGTGCCTGTTATTATAGAAAACCTGATAGAAAATGGTAAGATGGCCTTAAAAGAAATGGTTAAATTAAACCAGGAGCAAGTGGACCATATTGTTAAAGAAATGGCCCTTGCTGGATTAGCAAACCATATGAGGCTGGCAAAATTGGCAATTGAAGAAACCCAAAGGGGAGTCTATGAAGATAAAATTGTTAAAAACTTATTTGCTACTGAGTACATTTACCACAGTATAAAATATGAAAAAACTGTAGGTATTTTTAATGAAAATGAAGAAGAAGATTATTTTGAAATTGCAGAACCGGTTGGTATTATTGCCGGTATTACACCGGTTACAAATCCTACATCAACTACATTATTTAAGTGCATTATTGCAATGAAGACGAGAAACCCTATTATATTTGCTTTTCATCCCGGTTCACAGCAATGCAGTGCAGAGGCTGCCAGAATTGTACGAGATGCGGCTGTTAAAGCAGGAGCCCCGGAATACTGTATTCAATGGATAGAAAATCCCTCCATAGAAGCTACCCAGGCATTGATGAAAAATGATGGTATTTCTTTAATACTGGCCACAGGCGGCTCATCCATGGTCAAAGCAGCGTATAGTGCCGGAAAACCTGCATTGGGAGTTGGTCCGGGTAATGTACCCTGTTATATAGAAAAAACAGCGGATATAAAGAGGGCGGTAACCGATTTAATTTTATCAAAAACCTTTGATAACGGTATGATTTGCGCCTCAGAGCAGGCGGTTATTATTGACAAGGATATATTCGAACCTGTTACGGAATATATGAAGAAACTAGGCTGTTGTTTTGTCAATGAAGAAGAAAGGGGAAGGCTGGAAAGTCTGGCTATTGATGAAAAGAAATGTGCCATGAACCCGGAAATTGTTGGCAAATCTGCTCAAACCATCGCACAAATGGCGGGAATTAAGGTCCCGGAGGATACAAAAATACTGGTTGCTGAAATTGAAGGAGTAGGACCTGAATATCCTTTATCCAGGGAGAAATTATGTCCCATATTGGCCTGCTTTAAAGTTAACAATTCTGCCGAAGGTATCAAAAGAGCTGTGGAAATGGTTAATTTCGGAGGGTCTGGCCATTCTGCGGTCATACACTCCAACGATGAATGTGTAATCAACGAGTTTGCAGAAAGGGTAAACACCGGAAGAATTATTGTCAATCAACCTTCCAGTCATGGGGCTATAGGGGACATATATAATACCAATATGCCTTCGCTCACATTAGGTTGTGGCTCCTTTGGCAGAAACAGCACAACTGCTAATATCACTGCAGTAAATTTAATCAATAAGAAACGTGTGGCAAGGAGAAGGTACAATATGCAGTGGTTTAAAATACCGGAGAAAATCTATTTCCAACCTGGCTCTGTCCAGTATCTGTCAAAAATGCCTAACATCTCAAGAGCTTTTATTGTTACGGATAAAGTAATGGTCAAACTGGAATATGCAGAAAAAGTCCTGTACCATTTAAGAAAACGTGAAGGCAGAAATTATGTGCATTCAGAGATTTTTGACAGGGTACAGCCAGACCCGACAGTTGATATAGTAAGAGAAGGTGTTATGGCAGCAGAAGCCTTTCACCCTGATGTTATAATTGCTCTGGGAGGAGGATCGGCAATTGATGCCGCTAAAGCAATATGGTTATTTTATGAACATCCTGAAACCAATTTCAATGATCTTCGTATGAAATTTATGGATATCCGCAAGAGAGTGTTTAAGTACCCTCATACTGTCATGGATAAAGTCAAAAGGCCGAAAAAGGAACGCTATGTCGGAAAATTCCTCAAGCAAGCCGAGGTTGTTGCACTCTTTGAAGCAGTAAAAGGACACAAGCTGGAATTGGGAGGCATCCTGGGCGTATTTTATGGGCTGCGCCGGGGCGAAATTGTAGGTTTGAAATGGGAAGCCATTGACTTTGAAGCCAATACCATTACTATCGAGCATACCGTAACTGTGGCAACAATTGATGGGAAAAGAGTTGTAGTAGAAGCCGACACAACGAAGTCAAAGTCCAGCTATCGTACATTACCCCTTGTACCGCAGTTCCGGGCAAAGTTATTGGCTATGCGGGAGGAACAGCAGTATTATAAGAAACTCTGTGGAAAATCCTACAACAAAAAACAAGGGGTTTACATCTATGTGGACCAACTGGGTAATCGAATAAAACCCGATTACCTGACACGGCAATTTCCTGAGTTTATGGTTGAACATGATTTTCGTAAGATGCGTTTCCACGACCTTCGCCATTCATGTGCCAGTTTGCTGTTGGCTTGCGGAGTACCCTTGAAGCAAATTCAAGAATGGCTGGGGCACAGTGATTTTGCAATTACAGCCAATACCTACGCTCATCTGGAGTTAACTCTAAATTGGCGTCAGCTAATGCCATGACGTGGATCGATAAGACTTCACTCTCTCAGTTACCACCTGAGCCGGTATTGCCGCAGTTGAATTTGCCTCAACTGACAGCCAAATAAATAAGCTGCCAGTCCATAGGACTGACAGCGTTGTGGACTGGCGGAGGCGGTGAGATTCGAACTCACGAGCCGGTTTCAAAGCCGACCGAACGATTTCGAGTCGTTTCCGTTATGACCTCTTCGGTACGCCTCCGTGTAATAAAGTATATGATCTTCCTCTAAAAGTCAATTAGAAAAATGTCAGACCTTTAGAGCAGACATAGCAAGTACTAAGTTGTTACTGTTTCGCAAAAACACCCACTTTATAAGGGTTTGCGGGTTCTACCTATCCAATAATATCACTGCATTTCGAGACCAGCTCCTTCAGCCTCTCGGACAACCCTCCAAGTCAAATTATTTAAATGACCCGGATAGAACTCGGATAGAACAACTCAAAAATTCATATCTATTCGAACTCCAAGGTCAGTAAAAACTGCATAAAATCAAGGTTCTCGGCCACATAGCTTCCACATTGCCCAACACATTTCGAGTCAGGCCCGTTATGACCGCTTCGGTACTCTTCCGTGTTAAATTGTGCCTGGCACAGAATCAATATTCTTTAGGCAAGGCTTATAAAAAGCGTTTAAATACATTCGGGCATTATATGTTTGCCAAAGCAGGAAAGCGCATTTGAAACAGGAAAAGCGTCGCTAATCCCTAATAATTTTATATCAGAGAACTATGAAAGTCAACAAAGCGATACAGGAAAAATCACCCGAAGCCGGACCAGCGGATGGATATTGCAAACTGAGACCTGTGAACAGTAACGGACC
>JAAYQK010000324.1 GCA_012519325.1 Gracilibacteraceae bacterium
AAGCTCAGTAAGCTTCCCCGTGATTTGTTAAATTCGCAATGAGAGTCTTACATAACTTCTCTTGAAGATACTTCATATCAATATTTAAAATCTCATACCCATTTTCTTTGAATTCTTTGATAACCCATGTAC
This sequence comes from Gracilibacteraceae bacterium, assembly GCA_012519325.1. Classification (GTDB taxonomy): domain Bacteria; phylum Bacillota; class Clostridia; order Lutisporales; family Lutisporaceae; genus BRH-c25. Next base: position 133 of record JAAYQK010000324.1, read on the forward strand.
CAAGATAACCACTTCCGCCTGTAATTGCAATCTTTTTCACTGTTATTCCTCCTCATAATATTTTTCAGAAATTTAAAATTTACAGAGTTTCTGATGCCTACATTTCAGGCAGTACTTTCATTGTACCTGATCCACCTTCCCATTTTGGAAAATTTCATCGATCAAAGCTTGGATATCCATCCTTGTCAAGTATATACACCTTCCTTTGCTCACCGGTACTAAGCAAGGAAGCATATACCATGGACATGCTCCATATGTTATCGGTACAATCCGTTTCTGCTTTTCTGCCTTGGTCCAGTGCTGTGAACATATCATCCAGGCATCCGAGATGGCCTTCTCTTCCACCCCAGATATTCTTCAATTCAAATCTGGTGGTATCTGATCCGGTTACTTCCTTTTCATTGCTAATACATTCACAATACACATTGCCTGTACCGTCCCACATAATCGTACCTTTACTTCCCACAATTCTCCATGAAGATTCCCATGATGTGTGAAAACCTTCTGCTCCCATAAGACATCTGAATGCAAACAAGCTTCCGTCGGACATTTCGAAAATACATACACCTGCAGCATTACCGATGTACTTTGATCCCTTTGGATTGAATGCATGGCAATATGCAGAAACTGGGTTTACTCCAGTGAAAAAACGTGCTTGATCAAACGTATGTATTGCATTATCCTGAAGCATGGGGTTTTCCAGTTGATTTCTTACACTGGTAAGGTCTGCGCTTACAAATATATCAGCACAGACAAAGCCGATGTCTCCTATCAACCCTGATGATATCGCATCACGAATTGTACGGGCTTGTGCAGTGTAACGCCTGTTTTGCATGACAAAATATGACTTCTCTTTGTCTTTTGCTTTCAATACCATATCCATTGATTCCTCAAGTGTCATAGCCATCGGTTTTTCTCCAAAAACGTCACAGCCGCATTCAAGTGAATTGACCACAATACTTCTATGATTTGTTACAAATGTCAGATCAAAAACAAGGTTTGCCTCTGACTCTTTAATTGCTTCCCTGATGTCGGTATATATACCGCATTTCAAATTAAACTCCTCTTTTATTTTTTCTGCATTATTCCGGTTAATATCTACAAGGGCAGCAATTTCAACATCTTTTCGTTCCAGAGCATATCCGACCCAAAACTTTCTCGCCATATGCCCGCATCCTGCAACTGCTATCCTATACTTTTTCATTTTATTTATCACATCCTTATCTTATCTATTATTACAAGTTCATTTTTCCTATCATATCTGCTGCCTGTGCTACATCGGAACTTTATCATATTCTTGTTTATAACCCAATTCCCGGGCTGTATTTATTAATTTATTAATATAGTATAAGATTTTAAAAAAACGATTTCTGGCGGATAATATATGAATGAAATTTATGTATTGCTATGTTTATGATAAAAAAAATCCGTTACTGTTGCAATTCTTTAATAGCATTTATGTATTCATTGTATAATATAGGCTTTCCATGCCACTTGTAATCATTTTCCATAAAAGATATCCCTTTACCTTTCACTGTTCCGGCTATTATAACCTTTGGCATCCCCTTCACAAGCTCTGCATGTTTGAAAGCTTCCAGTAATGATTGAATATCATGTCCATCGGCTTCTTCAACATACCATCCAAAAGCTTTCCATTTTAATATCAAGTCTCCAAGCGGCATGATTTGATTTGTTGTCCCGTCTAGCTGAACCCCATTATTGTCAACTATTGCAACCAGGTTATCAAGCTTGTATTTATTAG
>JAAYQK010000325.1 GCA_012519325.1 Gracilibacteraceae bacterium
AGCATAGCAGATATGAAGGTAGATGTCCATAATCCAGATGTGAAGGTGAATGTTGAAATTCGGGATAAGGTATATGTATACTCGAAGGAATACAGGGGATTGTCAGGGATGCCTTACGGAAGCTCGGGCAAGGGTATGCTGCTGCTTTCAGGAGGGATTGACAGTCCGGTGGCAGGCTACCTGATGGCAAAAAGGGGACTTGAGATTTTATGTGTATACTATCACAGTCATCCTTTCACCAGTGAAAGAGCTAAAGAGAAGGTCATCGACCTGGCCAGGAAGCTTTCGGAATACACCGGAGGGATAAAACTCTATGTAATACCCTTTACGGATATACAGACTGAAATAATCAAAAAGTGCAGAGAAGATGAGCTTACTATAATTATGAGAAGGTTTATGATGAAGCTGGCTGAAATGGCAGCTGGAAGAGAAGGGGCAATCGCCCTTGTAACTGGTGAAAGCTTGGGACAGGTAGCAAGTCAGACCCTTGAGAGTATCTATGTTACAAACAGTGGCATAAATATGCCTGTATTCCGCCCTCTCATAGGGATGGATAAGGTGGATATAATGGATATCTCCAGGAAAATCGGAACTTATGACATATCGATACTGCCCTACGAAGACTGCTGTACCATTTTTGTACCCAAGCATCCAAAGACAAGACCGAAGCTCAAGGATATTGAGGAATCGGAGCAAAAGCTGGAAAAGGAAAATTTGATGGACAAAGCATTGGAAAATGCAGAAATATTAACCATAGAATAAAAAATTGATTAATATCAATAATAAAAGTGTATTTATAAAAGAAGGAGGTTATGTAATGCAAGGCAGGGTTGAAAGAAAGAATGATCACATACCCGGAGTAAAATGTGTAGTAAATACCTGTTATTATCATGATGCAGGCGACTACTGCAATGCTTCGAAAATTGAAATACAACCTAACAACGCAGTATCAACCGAAGAAACCGATTGTGCAACTTTTGCGCCGAAACATTAGAAAAACTGCTGCCTCTCACTAAATATAGTGGGAGGTATTTTATTGAACCGGGAATTCAAATATGTCCTCTCAGCCCTCTTTGACCTGATTACCAAAATTGTCATATAAAGAGGAATTTGGCAGACTATGTCGAATTCTATAATAAATATAGAATTTGGGGGGACACATATGGATACGATGCAATTGGTAATTTTTAGACTTGATGACCAGGAATACGGAGTAAACATTTTTAATGTAAATGAAATTGTACCATACGCTTTGCCAACAAAAATACCGAATTTACCGGTATACATAGAAGGTGTTTTAAACCTTAGAGGCAGTGTAATCCCTGTTATAAATCTCAGGAAAAAATTCAATCTTGAAGATAGTGCTGTAAATGACAGAACCAGGATTATTGTTTCAAATAATGAGGGCAAAACCGCAGGATTCGTAGTTGATGAAGCCTCAGAGGTACTGACAATAGATAAAGACAGCATAGAACAGGTTTCTGATGTGGTATCGAATATAAGCCGCAGGTATATCGAAGGTATTGGGAAGAAGGAAGGCGGCGAGATGTTCATACTGCTTAATATTAAAGAGTTGTATTCAGAATAGGAGTAATATATGTTGCATGAAAATCCAGGTATTTGCTTGGCTTTTTTACGTGGGCAGGAAAATCCAGATTTTTTTAAAATGTATATTTCGTCAACGAGTTTCAAAAGGGGTTTTCTTTAT
>JAAYQK010000326.1 GCA_012519325.1 Gracilibacteraceae bacterium
AGAGCTTTCTGAAACTGGTAGAAATCCAAACAAAAGTCGCCAGTGTAATACCCTTTGCATTAGGAACCCTATATTCAGTTTATCGGTTTGGGGCTTTTAACCCCAGGAATTTTATAATTATGTTCATATCACTTGTATCTTTTGATATGGCAACAACAGCAATAAACAATTATTACGATTACAAGAAGGCGAACAAAACGCAGGGTTTTAACTACGAGCGTCATAATGCCATAGTAAAATACAACCTGAATGAATCAACCGTGAGGCTTTCAATAATTACTTTGCTGACTGTCGCCTCTGTATTCGGTTTTTTGCTTTTTCTCAATACTTCTCCTGTTGTTCTGCTGCTTGGAGCTTTGTCCTTCGCAGTAGGAATTCTTTATTCCTTCGGACCGGTACCGATTTCCAGGACACCTTTTGGAGAGGTGTTTTCAGGGTTGTTCATGGGGTTTATAATAGTTTTTATATCAGTATATGTACATGTTTATGACATGGGTATTGCAGATTTTACATTTAACCGGAGCACGGCGGGAATCAGCATCAATCCCGTTGAGGTGATGTATATATTTCTTTTGTCAATACCTGCTGTAATCGGCATTGCCAATATTATGCTGGCAAACAACATATGTGATATTGAAGATGATATCGAGAACAGACGTTATACTTTACCCATATATATCGGGAAAGAAAGAGCCTTATGGGTATTCAAGGCTTTATATTATATTAGCTATGCAGATTTGATACTGCTAATTATTTTGAGGATTGTTCCCGAGGCAGCAGTCCTTACGCTTTTTACAATTATTCCGGTAACCGGGAATATAAAGGGCTTTTACGAAAAACAGACCAAGAAGGATACCTTTGTATTGTCAGTCAAGAACTTTTTGCTTATAAATGTGGTGCTGGTGCTTGCAATAGGAGGCACTATTGTTATAGAAGGACTGTTAAAGTAATATATAACGAGGCAAAAAGATGTCTCCCGATGGGAAGTGAGCATATCTCTTGCCTCGTTGAAACGCTTCGTATATGAAGGTTGCTATTGTTCTTTAGTTTGAACGAATTTTACTCCTGTGGCTTTTAGAGCCAGGTTTACCGCATTATAAATCACCAGGGTAACAAATATATTCGTTACTGCAGTAGGAAGCACTATTCCGGCAAACAATACCGGGAAAGGTGCAGGCAGCCCTGTGAGGACAAGTGCGGTATACAAGAAGGTAGTACCGCTAATTATAGTGCCTATAAATGCTATAATACCAGTCGATATCTGCTTGAATTTGGTTTTGCCGGATATCCTGTCAGATGCCTTCATCATAAAATAGAATGCCAGGCTGGTTACAAGTTTATCCACTACATTAGCAATCTGGCCTCCCGGGAAGGTAGTAGTAATAGCGGCAATGAAGCCGCCCAGCAAACCGGCAAGGATTGTGCTTTTCAGATCTCCGCTTATCAAAAGGGCAACAAATAAGAAGGAAAGCAGCAGGTCAAACTTCATGCTTCCTATTGCTCCGGGAGTTACCTGGTGCATAATATAACCTATGGCAAGCAGCAATGATATGATGATGTTTTTTCTTAGATTCATAATTTTCTCTCCTTAATGTTTTATTATTCTTGTTAAATGTGCTAAGTGCAGGATCAGTTCATAACATTGTGCTCACCTCCAATACAAAATTTGAAAATAAAAAACCTTCCATCCCAAATAAGGGACGGAAGGTATAATCCGCGGTACCACCCAGTTTAGACAAAACACTTGTCTCTCTCAACAGATACGGAGCAGAAGTAATGCTCGATATCCTGATTCTGTAACGGGAATCTCCCGGTTCCGGCTAATACTCCGGAAAACCGGAGGTTCGCCTGACTTCTCACAAGTCCATTCGCTGCATATCCTGTTACCGGGCTTACACCGCTCCCGGCTCGCTGAGAACTCAATATTGCAGGTACTAATCTTGTTCATGGAATTTATGTTTATAGAGTTTAATATATAATACCATGGATTCTGTTATTGGTCAACAAAAGTTTTTCGCCTGCTAAACGGAAAAAATGGGTAAATTTTACTTGATAATTGGGAATAATCATGATAAAATAAAGCAAAAACAAGATATTACAGTTTTATTCAGTTTGATTTAGTTGAATTTGAGTAATAGATTACACTAAAAATCATTCTGTTCCATGACTGTCTGCGTTATAACAAAGACATAAGCGTTAAGATATGGGATTGAAATGAGAGCCGAAGCGGGCAGAAAATAAAGGAAAAAGGTGAATATATTGAAATATTACGAACAGACGAGGTTAGAAATTTGTGAGATTTGCCATCTATTATATAACCGGGGTTATGTTGTAAGTAATGACGGGAACGTTTCAGTTCGCGTGGAACCGGATAAAGTGCTGATCACTCCTTCCGGTGTTGGAAAAGGTAGGATGAAGCCTGATATGTTGGTGCTATGCGATCTTAACGGCAATGTTTTGGAGGGGGACAGATATCCTTCCTCTGAGGTTAAAATGCATATGATGGTATTTCGAGAGCGCCCCGATGTGATGAGTGTGGTTCATGCCCATCCGCCTATATCAACTGCCTACTCAATATGCCGACGTGCCCTGAAGGAGCGGTATCTTGCGGAGATGGTGGTAGGATTGGGGGAGATACCTGTCACCGAGTTTGCTATGCTTTCTACCGATGAGGTGCCTGATAGCGTGAAACCCTTTGTTCATGACTATAATGCTGTATTATTATCTAATCATGGCGCATTGTCATGGGGCCCTACTCTATGGTCAGCCTTTGACCGACTGGAAATGGTCGAGCATAGTGCCAAGATATTCTATTATGTGGAACGCATCGGCGGTGGGACAGAGATTACACCGGAGCAAGCCGACACCCTGCGTTCATTCACCGGGTATTATCAAAAACTGGCAGGGAGGCGGAAATGATATGGATGAATCAAGAGAAAGCGGACTGCTTGCACCGGAGAGCCGCTCCAGAATCTTGGAGCTGGTACGTCGGAATAAAAGCGTATTGGTAAAGGATCTATGCACTAAATTTGGTGTAACGGGTGAGACCATACGCAAAGACTTATCCTCCCTGGAACAAGAGGGGCTGCTCATCAAGACTTACGGCGGAGCCTATGTTAAGGACGGTGTTAAGAACGAAATCGATGCCAGCATCCGGGAGACTCTGTTTACTGAGGCAAAGGAAGCCATTGGCAGAGCTTGCGCCGAACTAATAGGAAGCGGAGATACTATTTTTTTGGATGAAAGCACAACATGCCTGGCTATTGCCCGGCAGCTGCTGAACTTTGACGGCATAACGGTTGTCACTAATTCCCTGAAGATTTCCAAGACCTTGGCTGAGAGAGGAAGCTGCAAGCTTATTTTATCAGGGGGCGATTTAGACAGGAAGAACCAATGCTTCGTCGGTGGCAGTGCTGAAGAATTCCTCTCCCGGTACTATGTAGATAAGAGCTTTGTCTCATGCCGAGGAATGGATCGCATCGCAGGTATAAGCGACGGCAGCAGCGTGAACGGGCGTATCCGTTCTCTTATGCTTCGTCAAGGCAGAGAACGATTTCTGGTACTTGATTATACCAAGGTCAATCAAGTTAATTTTTTTAAAATATGTGATTTTACCTCTATCGATATACTGGTTATTGATACACTTCCCGGCCAGGAATGGCGTGATTTTCTGCAGGAGCAGGAGATCCGGGTTATAGAGACCATTCCCGAAGTCAGATAATATAAAACTGGAGATGCTTATCATGACTTATACAGCTCAAGAGTTGATTAAACAGCTAAAACTGCAGCCTCATCCTGAGGGAGGCTGGTATGCATTTGTTTCCCGCAGTGGGGTATCTATACCGGCCCAATTACTTACAAAAGATTATTCAGGAGAACGGGATACCTGCAGCATCATATATTATATGCTCTGCAAGGGAGAGATTTCTCGTTGGCACCGGCTTCTCTCCAGTGAAGTTTGGGCATGGCATATGGGTGGCAGCTTAGAAATGACACTGGGGGGTTCTGATGAGAAGCCTGTAGCGGGTAAGACTTTAGCACTCGGATCCAGGCTTGAGCGCAACGAGAGAATGCAGATTTTGGTTCCAGCCGGACAATGGCAAACCACAAGGGTGACGGAGGGGGAATTTGTCCTTGTTTCCTGTGTGGTGGCTCCGGCTTTCCATGATGATGACTGCATCTTACCTGAGCATCCGTTAGATAACGAGATATACGGATAAAAAAGGGAGGGATTTGAATGGATTTATCTCTTTTCTCGCTGGAAGGTAAAGTGGCTGCAGTTACCGGAGTGAGTCGTGGTCTTGGTCAGGGGATGGCAGTGGCTTTAGCAAAGGCCGGAGCTGATATCATAGGAATCGGGCTTCGTGGAATGGGAGAAACCCGAACTATGGTGGAGGCAGAAGGCCGCAGGGTTTATGAGATAAAGGCTGATTTGAGCCGAAGTGAGACAGCTTCTGTCATTGCTAAGGAGGCACTCGCCGCTTTTGGAAAGGTGGATATTCTGGTGAACAACGCCGGCATTATCCGTCTGGCTGCTGCAGAGAACCACACCATGGAGGATTTTGATGCTGTAATGGAGGTTAATCTTCGCTCTCTTTTTCTCCTGACACGGGATATCGCTCGTCAGATGATTGCACGAGGACACGGTAAGATTATTAATATATGCTCGGTCCAGTCACTTAAGGGAGGAATGGGGGATGCAGCTTATGTGGCCAGTAAACATGCTGTTCTCGGCCTAACACGAGCCTGGGCTAATGAGTGGGGCAAGTTTAACATACAGGTTAACGGCATCGCACCGGGATATATGGTGACTGACAATACTGCAAAGCTCCGTGAGAATAAAGAGGCGGTTGATGCCATTACAACCCAGATACCTCTGGGAAGATGGGGAAAACCGAAGGATCTTATGGGGCCTGCGATTTTTCTGGCATCTGAAGCATCTAATTTTGTCAACGGTCATTTGCTGATTGTAGACGGCGGTTATATGAACGCATGATTTCACGAAATACAATGAGAAGGAGTGACACCTTTGATAGACAATATAGTGCAGGTTACCCATATCGATAATGTGCGTATCGGCGATGACGAGAAGAGCGTAGTCATTATAGACCAATCCCAGCTGCCCAACCGAACGGTATATCTGACCCTGCGCACGCCAGATGAAATGTATGAGGCAATTAAGCTTCTTAAGATAAGAGGGGCACCGGCCATCGGCATTTGTGCGTCCTATTGCATTTATGCTCTTGCCCGTCAGTGGAACCTGACTGATTATGCAGCCTTTCGCGCTGAATTCCATAAAAATAAGGAGTACCTTAACTCCTCCCGCCCTACTGCGGTCAACCTGAGCTGGGCTCTCAACCGCATGGAGGCAGTTGTAAACGGAAATAGCGAAAAGAGTGTGACTGAGATATTGGATCTATTGGGCAAGGAGTGTCGTGCCATTCATATGGAAGATATTGAGATGTGCCTGAAAATCTCTGAGTATGGCCTATCTCTTCTCAAGGACGGAGATGGTGTACTTACCCATTGTAATGCCGGTCCACTGGCAACCTCCCGTTATGGTACTGCTTTGGGTCCCCTGTTTTTGGGCAAGGAACGGGGAATGGAATTTAAGGTATTTGCGGATGAGACCCGCCCTTTGCTTCAGGGTGCCCGGCTTACCTCCTACGAGTTGCATAAAGCGGGTATTGATGTAACGCTTATTTGTGACAATATGGCCTCTATCGTCATGAAAAACGGCTGGATCAATGCTTGCTTCGTAGGCTGTGACAGGATTGCGGCAAATGGAGACACAGCTAATAAAATCGGTACCAGTGGTGTGGCTATTTTGGCAAAATACTATGATATCCCTTTCTATGTGTTGGGACCTACCTCAACCATTGATATGAACTGTCCCACCGGAAACGATATCAAAATTGAGCAGAGGGATCCCAATGAGATTAAATGCAAATTCTACTCCGAACCCATGGCACTGCCTGAGGTCAAGTGCTACAATCCAGCCTTCGATGTAACTGATCACTCACTGATTACGGGTATTGTCACCGAAAAAGGGATATGTCGTGCGCCGTATATAGAATCTTTGGCAAAGCTTTTTAAAGCTTGAAAAAGAAATAAAAATAAAAAAAAGGGGGACATTACTCATGAAAAGGACTAAAAGACTCATAGCTCTAATTCTGACCCTTGTAATGCTTTTTGCACTTACTGCTTGCGGTACTACTGACACCGGAGCCAAATCTACACCTGAAGGAGACAGCCAATCCGCTTCTGAGAAGGAAAGTTCGTCTGACAAAGGTCTGGAGATCTGTATCATTACCAGCACCGGCGTTGATGACGGTTCCTTCAATCAAAATTGTTATGAGGGTATACAGGCGTTTTTAGCCAACCACTCTGACTGCACTGTCACTGACATTAAGGAAATGGATTATAACGAACTTATTCCCACTGTTGAGCGTATGGTTGGTGACTTCGATGTATTCGTCTTACCCGGTTTTAATTTCAGCGCCATTGGGGATATTGTTAAGGCAAACCCCGAAAAGTATTTTATTGTTGTAGATTCCACTATAACCGACAGTGCAGGCAATGCCGTAACTCTGGATAATGCTTACACCATGACTTTCAAGGAACAGGAGAGCGGTTTCTTTGCCGGAATTGCTGCCGCACTGGAGACCAAAACCAATAAGGTAGCTGTTGTCACCGGTATGGCTTATCCGCCTGTTGTGAACTATCAATTCGGTTTCATGTCCGGTGTGAACTATGCCAACAAACATTATGGCAGAAACGTAAAGTGCGTGGAGCTTCCGTCTTATGCCGGGGTGGATGTGACCGGCGCTAACGTGGGAGGCAACTATATCGGAGACTTTAGTGATGAAGCTACGGGAAAGGTTGTAGGCGAAGCTCTTCTGAAAGAAGGCTGCGACATTTTGTTTGTTGCTGCGGGTGCTGCCGGCAACGGAACTTTTACTGCAGTTAAGGAGAGCGGAGGAAACTATGTTATCGGTTGTGATGTCGATCAGTTCGATGACGGTGTCATTGGCGACAGGAACATTATCCTCACATCTGTGCTGAAGGTGATGGATATCAACGTCGAAAAGCAGCTTAACGCAATTTATGATGGTACCTTCGTCGGTCAGGACGCTCTGCTGGGTGTTGAAAGTGACTCGTGCAGTTATGTTTCCGAAAAAGGCAGACATCAGCTTTCAGATGACACTTTGAATAAGCTGGCTGAATGCTATAAGCTGGTAAAGGATGGAACTATTGTTCCGGCAGCTAATTTTAACGGTTTTAAACCTGACAATTTTCAAGGTCTGTAAAAAGCAAGGAAGGTAGCAAAAATGAACAAAACTTCTATTTCTGCAAGTATATCGGTGAAGGATGCCGATATCGCAAAAATAGTTCTGATGCCGGGGGATCCACTGCGGGCTAAATATGTCGCAGAACGCTATTTGGAAAACCCAGTCTGTTTTAATACTGTACGTAATATGCTTGGTTTTACCGGCATATACAAAGGAAAAAAGATTTCTGTCATGGGCAGCGGCATGGGGATTCCATCCATGGGGATATATGCCACAGAGCTTTATACTCAATTTGATGTGGAGG
>JAAYQK010000327.1 GCA_012519325.1 Gracilibacteraceae bacterium
AAGGAATTCGGATTTGTTGCGGACAGCAGCAGAGCCAGGGCTGCAGTTGTGGCTATTTCGGGAAATGAGGTTCAGGTTACATTTACTAAAAAAATGGATAGGGAGTCAGCTGAGGATATAAATAACTATTCCATCGACAATGGCCTGAATGTGAAAGAAGCTATCCTGGATGATACCGGAAAAGTTGTAACCCTTATAACCTCGAACCAGACTCTTAGAGAGGTGTATAACCTTACAATTTCAAATGTATACGATGCATGGGGGAACAGTATAAGCACTACTACGGGAAAATTCGGCGGTATGTCTAAGGATTCCAGAGATTTGAGCTATTCGGCAAAGAGCATTGGAAACGGGATAGTATTAACCTTTAACAAGAGAGTTGACAGGGAAACTGCGGAAGATGTGTTCAATTATATTCTGGATAAATCCCTGGGATATGCCGCAAAAGCCGAGTTGGATGATTCGGGCAGGGTTGTGACCCTACTGACGGCAGAGCACAGCAGCGGCAGGATATATACTATTAGGGTGGAAAATGTCAAGGACATATTTGGCCAAAGAATCAGCACCGATACAAGAGTAAGCACAAAGAAATTTGCCGGAGCAGGCAGCAGTACAACAGCCGGTGGCGGGGCATTAAATCTTGAAACAGTAGTGACTATAAATGAAAATACAATAGACCTGGTTTTCAACAGCGAGTTGACCGACGATGAGCTGGCGGACATGGCTGTCAAGGTAAGAGTACCTGATGATTACGGTTACGACCTGCCTTCCAAGCTAAGTTATATTAAGTACTTTGTTGACAACAAAAAGAATGTAAGGCTTCAGTTTAAGACTGACTCGGATAACAATCCCGAAGTATTTGAAGCCGGGAATATATATGAGGTTGAAGTAATAAATATAGACAGGCTTAACAGCAGGGATGATGCAAATGTCAAGCTGTTTGCGGGAACAAGCAATCCCAATGAGGCGCCGGAGATTTTGGAAGTCACCGCTTTAAACAGCACCGCTGTTGAAGTTCTCTTCAGCGAACCGGTAAAGGGTATTACTGCCGCAAGGTTTGAAATAGAAGATGGTATAGATATTTCGGGTGTTTCGGTAAAAAACAGCGATGAGATTACCGATAGGGTACTGATTTATTTAAGCAATAAAACCAAGCTTGATGATGATGAATACAAGCTTTATGTGAAAACGGGAATTAAGGATGCTGCAGGATTCAGTCCCCTTAATACAAAAAACCTGACCTCCGGAAAGTACTTTGAATTTGACGGAGATTCGACTGAAAATGAGCCTCCTTTTGTGGAATCGGATATTACGGTTCTGGACAGCTATACAATACAGTTTATGTTTAATGAGGAGATCGGAGATATAAGCAATAGCTCATTCTCGGTAAAAAGGACATCAGGCAGTTCGGCGAACATTAGTATTTCAAAGGCGGTTTTGTCCGATGACAGGAGGACTGTTACTCTTTATCTGAACAGCAGGTATACAGGGCTCAGCTCAGACTATGAATATGAGCTTGTAATCAACAGCTCAGTCAGGGATTTGCAAGGTATGGCCGTTGATTCTTCCGACAGGAGAGTGGAATTTGACGGAGATGACATTGAACTGGAAGAGCTGGAGATCATATCAGCATACATAGATGAGGATAATAAGGTGATCACATTGATAGCCAACAGAGAGCTTAATATAAGCAGCCTTGATATCGATGATTTCAAATTCTCGGGGGCAGGCTACTACGGAAGCTCATCAGACAAGGTAAGGTATGATAACAATTCAATAACCATAACTCTGAGGAATGAGCTTGATGAAGATGAGGAACTGACAATAGAATTTACTTCAGCCGGCAGAGGGAAAATAAGAGATTTGAACGGACAAAGTCTTTCTACCGAGGAGATTGAAGTAGATACGAATTAATACAGAAGGCATATGCAGAAAATACTCTCTTGCTGTTCATATAGCAAGAGTGTATTTTATATGATTCCGATTGTATGAATTAACAAATTGTGATAAAATTAGACATATTTTGCACAAGGGAGGTTAGGTTTTGAAAGGAAACAAGATAAAAGTATTCACTTTACTGATTGCAATATCCATGTTTTTTTCCCTTGTAATAAGCAGTGCAACATGTTACGCGGACTCGGAAAGGCCGGACAAGCTTAGGGCATCCTCTGACAACCGGCCGGCCTATAAAGAAGGAGAATTTTTGATCAAATTCAAGGACGGGACAAGCAGTCACATACTTTCCGCTTTTGCTTCCGAAAACGGGTTGAAGCATGAGAAGTCATTTAATTCGGTAAATATAGGGCTGTATTCGGTAAAGAGAGGCAAAAGTGCAAGTAAAGTTATGAAGGCTTTAGAGGATAATGGAGATATAGAATATATACAGCCCAACTATTTGTATTATCCTACTGAAATCCCTGATGATGAATATTTTGATGAACTTTGGGGATTGGACGCTATTGATGCTCCTGAGGCTTGGGATATTGCTGCGGGTGCGGAAGATATTGTGGTTGCGGTCATTGATACAGGTATAGATATAAATCATCCTGAATTATCGGGCAGGATGTGGACAAATCCGGGAGAAATAGCCGGTAACGGTATAGATGACGATAATAATGATTATATAGATGATGTATACGGCTGGGATTTCTATGGGAATAATAGCTCAGTATTTGATGATGAAATTGACGATGAGCACGGAACTCATGTTGCAGGCATCATAGCTGCTGAAGCAAATGATGAAGGGGTAATCGGCGTAGTTCATGGAGCAAAGATAATGGCTTTGAAATTCCTTGGACCGGATGGCGGGGATACGGCCGGCGCAATTGAGGCAATAGAATACGCAAAAGAAATGGGCGTAAAGGTGGTTAACTGCTCTTGG
>JAAYQK010000328.1 GCA_012519325.1 Gracilibacteraceae bacterium
GCATACACGGCTTCTGCCCAGGTCCCAACCTCAGTAAGCGTATGCATGCCAAATATCTTCATCCGTATTTGTTGAGAGGTTTAAACATTGATCGACCTAATCAGGTATGGTCAATAGATATAACCTAAGGATCACAATTTACCTGTGAGGATTACATAAACCTGTTGAAAGAGAACAATATCAAAATATCTATGGATGGTAAAGGCAGAGCATTGGACAATCAGCGCACAGAGCGATTTTTCAGATCCTACAAATGGGAGAAGCTCTATCTTGAAGACTATGAAAAAGGACGAAAGGAGAATCTAACTTAGCCCACAAAAAAATCTGTCTTGACAGATGGGGGCACTATAGAGAGTGGATGTATTGCACCTCCGGAAGTGCTTTGGAACTGGGGTCTGTTATGTGATGTAAATAATAAAACAGGAGGGGTTCTGCAGAAGAACTATCCTGATATTATCGGAATGGATATAACACAGCTGAAAGGTCATTTCACAGGGCAGGAACGCTTTCAGTATCTATCAATGCAAATTAAACAAAAGTTCCATATGGAAATCAGTGAAAGTGCTGAAAGAAAGGCTTGGGATCAATGGATTTTCCTGATATTAACAATGGAATCCATAACAGAACTGAACAATAAGACGCAAGGACAGCTGCTGGGAGGAAATGACCTGGCTCTGTTTCAAAGCATACTTCTGACTTCTTTTTCAGATTGGATACCGGTTATTGAAGCTGTTAAACTGCTATTTATTGAATTGAAAGACAGAAAGAAGCAAATGGAATATTCCGAGGAAAATTGTTTGTACTGTTATTATGTACCCCTTACAACTCCTGAAGTCAGTACGATTTTTGCCGGGTACGGAATAAATTTGATAGGTAATACGGCTTTCTTGTCATATAGGGCAGAAAGATATCCACAGCAAAGCCTAAGTGATAAAATTGCTTCCATGTGCATGCAAATACTAATCAGCAATGACCGTGCAGCGGAAGCACAAAAGGTTTGTAAACGATTGAAAGAATACCGGTGCCGAGGATATTTGACGGGAATGTTTTCCAATGACAGGTGGATAGGAGGCAACCAGAAGGACATAGCCCGGTTAATTGAGAAAGAATCAGGGTATCCTGTATTTTTCCTGGAGATGGATTTTTGGGACAGCAATAATTTAGATACATTGGAAGATAGAATAAGGATAATAGCGGAAAGGATAAAACTTTCTCAGGGTTATAACTATTAGCAGCTTGCTTGGGTGTGGTATAATTAACGAGGCGGGGATGTATCCCCGCCTCGTTGAGACGTAAGGAGGATATATTATGCTTAAGAAGATGCTGCCCTGTTTAGGGGATTATAAAAAATATGCACTTTTAACCCCTGTTATGGTTATAGGGGAAGTAATATTGGAGATATTCATACCCCTCATTATGTCGAAGATAATTGATGTGGGTATAGGCAAGGGTGACATAGGCTATGTTGTCAGAATGGGAGCTTTGATGGTCCTTATGGCTTTGTTTGCGCTTTTATTCGGAGTCCTGTCAGGGCGTTTCGCAGCTGTTGCGAGTATGGGCTTTGCCAAAGGAATTCGTAAGACGCTGTTTGACAAGATACAGGAGTTCTCCTTTGCCAATATTGATAAATTCAGCACAGCATCTCTTGTTACAAGGCTTACCACTGATATAAACAGTGTGCAGATGGCATTCATGATGATAATAAGGATGCTTGTGCGTGCACCTATAATGCTTGTTAGTGCAACTGTCATGGCAATTGTAATAAATGCCCGCCTGGCTGTTATGTTTCTTGCAGCCATAGCTTTTTTGGGTGCTGCGCTGTATTTTATCGCTACAAGGGCATATCCCAGATTCAAGGCTATGCTTGAGAGATATGACAGCATGAATGCTTCCGTTCAGGAGTGTCTGATTGCAATTCGCGTTGTAAAAGCCTTCGTAAGAGAGGATCATGAAAACGAAAAATTCAGGGCAGCCGCGAATGCTGTCCGAAAAGCACAGCTGAAGGCGGAAAAAATGCTTATATTAAATATGCCGATAATGCAATTTGTAATGTACTGCTGCATGATAGCCATTTCGTGGTTCGGGGGCAGGATGATAATCGGAGGAACACTGCTCACCGGCGAATTCATGAGTTTTATCAGCTATGTGGGACAGATAATGATGTCATTGATGATGATTTCATTTGTGTTTGTAGTTGTTGTCATGTCAAGGGCATCTGCATTCCGTATAGCTGAGGTTCTGGATGAGGAGATTGACATCAGGGACAGCAGCGGAAACAAGGATTTGAAGGTGGAGGACGGCTCAGTTGTTTTTGATAGTGTTTCCTTCAGCTACAGTAAAAACAAAGATAATCTAACCCTGAATGGCTGCAGCTTTGAAATAAAACCCGGTGAGACAGTAGGAATCATAGGAGGTACCGGTTCC
>JAAYQK010000329.1 GCA_012519325.1 Gracilibacteraceae bacterium
CATACCAATGATAAAGATAATTTCCCTGCTGCGGAAGTACTTCAATAGTGCGCTGTGGAGGGAATCAATGCCGTCCTTGTTATGGGCTCCGTCAACAAGTATCAAAGGGTCAATGCTTACAATGCTCATACGGCAAGGCCACTTTACAAATTCAATTCCCTTTCGTATTCCTTCTTCTTCGATCCGGTAACCCATTTTATCAAGCTCTGCTATGGCGGTCAATGCAACAGCAGCATTGTATAGCTGATGATCCCCGATAAGGGGCAGCTTCATGCCGCGAATATCGTAATCCCGATGCTTAAAATCAACTGTCTGACAGCTAATGTCATAATCCTTGAGTACTAATGAATCCGTATCCGCCTTAATCAAGCTTGCATTCTTCTCTTTGCATACTGCTTCAATTACAGCCGATACTTCAGGAAACTGCTGCGGATACATTACTATCCTTGAGCCTTCCTTTATTATACCTGCCTTCTCATATGCTATCATTTCAATAGTGTCCCCAAGTATATCCTTGTGGTCATAGCCTATTGAAGTTATTACTGAAAGCAAAGGTTCAATCACATTTGTAGCATCATACCTGCCTCCCAGTCCAACTTCAATAACTGCAAAATCCACCTTCCTGCATTCAAAATATAGGAAAGCCATGGCAGTATACATTTCAAACTGAGTAGGCTCTTCAAGCCCTTGCTCGCCCATGAGCTTCACCATGCTCAATACCCGCCCCGCATATTGGGTAAAATCCTCCTCGGTAATCTCAACGCCGTCTATGGTCATTCTCTCGGTATTTCTGAAAAGATGGGGTGATATATACATACCGGTGCTATACCCGGAACTGCTAAGAATCCTGGCAATCATTGCCGCCGTGGAGCCTTTGCCGTTAGTACCTGCAATATGAATTGTCCTTATTTTTTTATGAGGATTGCCCAGCAGTTCCAGAAGCCTTTTCGTTCTTTCAAGGCCTGGTTTGCACCCGAATTTCACGGTGGTTTCTATCAGATGTACAACTTCACTATAATTCATGGCTTTTATATCTCCATTATTTCTTTAATGAGTTGATTCTTTCATATACCTTTTCCAGCATTTCCTGATATTTTTTTTCTTTGGACCGCTCCTCTTCTATTACCTTCTGCGGTGCTTTCCCAATAAAGCCTTGGTTGCTCAGCTTTCCTTTAACTCTTTTTAATTCTTTTTCCAGATTGTCCTTCTCTTTGTTAAGCCTTTCCAGTTCTTTTTCAAAGTCTACCAGATCTTCAAGAGGCAGGTATATTTCTGCTTCGTCAATAATTACCGATACCGCATCCTCAGGAATGCCGGTCTTGGAAGTCATTATAACCACCTCTGAAGCAGAAGCCAGTCTTTCAAAGTATAGTCTTCCGTCTTCTATTGCTTCTTCTGCACCTTTACTGACCGGTACAACAATTACCTTTGCCTTTCTGGATGGAGCAACGTTCATTTCAGCTCTTACATTTCTTATGCCCTTTATTGCTTCCATTACTTTTTCCATTTTCCGCTCTTCCTCCGGCTGATATGCAAGTCTATTATAATCAGGCCAATTGGAAATCACAATGGATTCGTATTCAGAGGTTAGATGCAGGTAAATCTCTTCAGTAATGAAAGGCATGAACGGATGCAAAAGCTGCATTGTCCCCTTCAATACATCGCATAGAGTGGCTTGTGCCGCAAGCTTTGTTTCTTCATCATCCCCATAAAGTCTTGGCTTTACAAGTTCAATATACCAATCGCAGAATTCCGACCACATGAAATCATATATCTTCTGTGCCGCAATACCTAACTCAAATTTTTCCATGTTCTCGGTAACTTCTTTTACCACGGTATTAAACCTGCTTATTATCCACTTATCTGCCGTAGTCAGGCTTGAGGAATAATCCTGACGGGATGCCTTTTCCAATCTCTCAGGATCCAGGTTCATTAGAACAAATCTTGATGCGTTCCATATCTTATTGGCAAAGTTGCTGCAGGCTTCAACCTTTTCCCAGAAAAATCTCATGTCATTTCCCGGAGAATTGCCGGATATCAGGTTGAACCTTAAGGCATCCGCACCGTATTTTTCAATTACATCCAGAGGATCTATTCCGTTACCAAGGGACTTGCTCATTTTCCTGCCTTCAGAGTCCCTAATTATTCCATGAATCAGGACATGCTTGAAAGGCTCCTTCCCCATTTGCTCCATTGCTGAAAAAATCATTCTTGCAACCCAGAAGAATATAATATCGTAGCCGGTAACCAATACGCTCGTTGGATAAAAATACTCCAGGTCATCAGTCTCATCAGGCCAGCCAAGAGTCGAAAATGGCCACAAAGCAGAACTGAACCAGGTATCCAGGGTATCTTCATCCTGTTTAAGCCTTCCCCCGCATTTTACACAGGAATCCGGTTCTGTTTTTGAGACAATTACCTCTCCACAGTCTTCACAGTAATAAGCAGGTATCCTGTGGCCCCACCAAAGCTGTCTTGATATACACCAATCCTGAATATTCTCCATCCAATTATAATAAATTTTTGCAAACCTTTCAGGCACGAATTTTACCCTGCCGTCCCGCACAACTTCAATTGCAGGCTCAGCAAGGGGCTTCATCCTTACGAACCACTGCTTTGAAAGCAAAGGTTCTATTGTTGTGCTGCATCTTTGGCAGTGTCCTACATTGTGCTCATGCTCCTTTGTTTTTACCAGCAGTCCTTGTTCCTCCAGGTCCTTAACAATCCGCTTCCTTGCTTCATACCGATCCAGGCCTTCATATTTTCCGCCCAGGCTGTTTATCGTACCGTCATCATTAAGTATTCTCGGCATTGGAAGATTGTGCCTCATTCCTACCTCAAAGTCATTCGGATCGTGGGCAGGTGTTATTTTGACTGCTCCGGTCCCAAACTCCATATCGACATATTCATCTTCTATTACCGGTATCTCTTTGTTCATAAGAGGCAGTATCAATGTCTTCCCTATAAGATGCCTATACCTGTCATCATTTGGATTAACTGCTACGGCAGTATCTCCCAGCATTGTCTCCGGCCTTGTAGTGGCGATTTCAATATACTCATCGCTGTCCTTTACGGAATATTTTATATGCCAGAAATTACCTTTTGAAGTATCATAAATAGTCTCGATATCCGATATGGAAGTCTTACACTTGGGGCACCAGTTTATTATCCTCTCGCCTCTGTATATCAGCCCCTTTTCATATAATCTTACGAAAACCTCCATAACCGCCTTTGAGCAGCCTTCATCCAGAGTAAACCTTTCACGGGTCCAGTCACATGAGCTGCCGAGTTTTTTTAGCTGGTTAAGTATCCTTCCGCCATATTCATGCTTCCAGTCCCAAGCCCTCTCAAGGAATTTTTCTCTTCCCAAATCATACTTTGCCTTTCCCTCTTTTGCCAGGGTCTCAACTATTCTAGCCTCTGTAGCTATGCTTGCATGATCTGTGCCCGGGAGCCAGAGTGTGCAATATCCCTGCATCCTTCTCCATCTTATGAGAATATCCTGTATGGTATTGTCCATTGCATGGCCCATATGGAGCTGTCCTGTAATATTTGGCGGAGGTATTACTATAGTATAAGGCTCCTTGCTTTTATCGATTTTTGGAGTAAAATATCCTTTTTCAACCCAGCCTTTATACAGCCTTTCTTCTACCTGTTTCGGATCATAAGTTTTTGCAATATTTTTCGATTCATCCATGTTAAATCCTCCTAGCAGTTGAATTAAAAAAACCCTCACCCGTGTAAGGGCGAAGGTTGTTCGCGGTACCACCTTATTTCCGGCAAACACCGGCTCTTTGAACTGTAACGGGCAGACCCGCCTTCTGCTACTCTATTCGCAGTAGGAGCTCAGAAGCTACCTTCAGCAGTACCTTACCTGGAAAACCTTTCAGCCTGTGAGTTTTCCTCTCTTTGAGGCGGTTAATGCCTACTCCTCTTCCTCATTGCCGATAATCAGCCACCAGGCACTATCCTCAGGAATCCGAGTAATGCTCTATAGCTGTGACTAGCGACTTATCTATTATTTATATATCTTATTAAAATTGTGCGTATTTGTCAATATTATTTTTTTATCACATCCATCTTCTTCTGCCGCCTAATACTTATATAGCAATTCACATATACCACCAATGCCAGAACCGTAATAATTACAAACCCGTCAAGCATTACACTGCTGTACGGCACCTCAAAGGCAACAGATAGAATTGCAATATAAAACGCAATTGTAGATAGCTTGCCAAATCTGTTTGCAGGCACTACAATATCGTGCTGATTGAACAGAGTGATTGCTCCCAATACCAGCAGAGTCTCCTTTATTGCCACAACTATAATTATCCAAAGGGGTATTTGATTTTTCATAGTTATGCTTATGAGGACAGTAAGCAGCATTAGCTTATCCGCAAGGGGATCAAGAACTGTTCCCAGTCTTGTGACAAGATTGCACCTTCGTGCAATAAAACCATCCAGTATGTCTGTTAGTCCGGCCGCCGCAAATAGTACCATTGCAATTCTTTCCCCATATCCCATTGAAGAAAAATAATAGTAAACAAAACCCGGAATCAATACAAGTCTGAAAATTGTCAACGCATTTGGAATATTCATACTTACCTCTCCATGCTACATTCTCTTAATATGTGCTGCTTTTTGAATTAATTACGTTTCCGAGTTGATATTCTTATGTTCCCCCACAAATATCATAAATATTTATGTCTTATATCTGCCCTCATACCATTTTATGCTGTTAATACTCATCAGTTCGATTAAAAATTGGACTGTCTCAAAATATTATACATCACATAATATAAAAATAATAGTAGTAAATCAGAACATCAGCCTGCCTATACAGAAGGCTGATGCAATAAGTTAGGAGGGTATTTGGTGAGGAAATCTGCCAAACTAGTATCAATTGTGCTCGCTGTCCTTATTATGCTTTCTTCTGTAGCGATGCTTTCCGCAGGCTGCAGCAAGAAAGAGCTGACTACCGTAAGGCTTAACGAGGTGGTGCGCTCGATTTTTTATGCTCCGCAGTATGTAGCAATTAATAAGGGCTTCTTTGAAGAGCAAGGCCTGGAAATAGAGCTGACTACAGGCCAGGGTGCGGACAAGACAATGACAGCACTTCTTTCCGGACAGTGCGACATCGGCTTTGCGGGGCCTGAAGCCGCTATCTATGTGTACGATCAGGGCAAGGAAGATTATGCTGTAATATTTGCGCAGCTTACCCAGAGAGACGGTTCCTTTCTGGTGGCACGCAACGATGAACCTGAATTCAGATGGGAAAACACAAAAGGAAAGGTTATAATCGGCGGAAGGCCGGGAGGAGTACCCGAAATGACACTTGAATATGTATTGAAGAAACATGGAGTAGTACCGGGTAAGGATGTCGAGATAATCACAAATCTTCAATTTACGGCTACTGCAGGAGCTTTCAAGAGCGGGGTAGGAGACTATGTTGTATTGTTTGAGCCTACAGCATCCATGCTGGAGAAAGAAAACGCAGGCAAGATTGTCTCTTCATTGGGAGAAGAAAGCGGTTTAATTGCTTATACCGCGTATTTCACTTCAAAAAGCAATATTGACAAAAATCCCGAATTGATACAGAACTTTACAAATGCCTTTTATAAAGGCCAGCTTTGGGTCCACAACCATACAGCAGAAGAGATAGCTGAAGCGATTAAGTCCTTCTTCCCTGATACTGACGAAGATATTCTGATTACCGTAGTAAATAGATACAAGGAAATAGATGCCTGGTGCACTGATCCAATAACAACTCCTGAATCCCTTGATTTGCTGCAGGAAGTAATGAAAACCGCAGGGGAACTGGATAAAAAAGTGGAATATGATCAGATAGTAACTCAGGAATTTGCAAAAAAAGCAATCGAAACAGTAAAACAATAACTTAAGAGGTGCGATATCTTCAAAGCCTTACTCAATCCGGGGGTTCATTTATGGCAAAAGCTGAATAATGCGATTATATCGCATTATTCTTTTTTTCATAGACCTTTTCGCCGCTTATATAAGTTTCTATTACTTTCGTATTAATTATATCCTCAGCTTCTATTTTCGTTATATCCTTGGACAATACTGCAAAATCAGCAAAAAATCCTTTTTTCAGCTTCCCTAGTTCTTCTTCCCTGTAATTCACATAAGCCGGGTTTACAGTATAGCATTTCAACGCCTGTATCGGAGTTAAAGCTTCATTTGCATTCATCTGCATACAGCATGCGGCATGGATACCAAGCAATGGCTCAAATCCAATATATTTTATCCCGTCGGGTTTCTCCGGGAACTCCTCCCCTCCATATGGCCAATCACTATTGAAAATCACATTTACCCCTTCATCAATAAAGCTCTTGAATCTATAAACCCTGGAAAGTCTTTCCTTACCAAGCCTTTCTCGTGTCAGGTTCACCTCATACAGGAATACCGGCTGAAAGGATGCTGTTATGGAATGCTTCTTGAATCCTTTTATGTCCTGTTCTCTTACTATTTGAATATGCTCAATTCTGTTTCTTGGCTTGCTGCCTCTTGCATGTTTAATACTGTCAAACACATCAATCAGTATACTGACTGCTTTGTCGCCTATGGCATGTATACTGACAGAACGGCCTTTAGCTGCATTACTGCTTATTATATCTTTCAAACCAGCCTTCTCATAAAGCTGTATCCCGTTATTTCCCGGATCATCGTCATACTCCTCCCAAAGCAGTCCCGTTCTTGAACCGAAGCTCCCATCCATGAAAAACTTAGGGGGTCCTATTTTAAGCCTTTCATTCTGATTTATCCTGCTTATTTCAAACTCCTCTGTCAAATTATCATCTGCGCCATTCGGAGAAGCAGTAACCCTTATCTTTAGTCTCTTTTCCGCTTCAAGCTTCTTGTAAAGCTTCAGATATCTCCCATTTTGTATGTAAATATCATTAATTGAGGTTATTCCATTTTGCAGGAATAAGTCCTGAGCTCTTAGTAATACCCTTTCTAGATAATCGTCAGGAAGCAGGCTCTCTATGCACGCAAGAATGTCTGTTGCAGCATTCTCGAAAAACATACCGGCAGGTAATCCGTCTTCACTCATAGGCACCTCAGGAGAGTACTCCTGTTCATTAAGCCCCAGGCGATAAATGGCAGCAGTATTGACACACAGGGAGTGTCCGTCCATTCTCACCAAAACCATAGGGTTGCTGCTGCAAAGCTCATCCAGAATATGTCTGTTCGGAAACTTTCCTCCAAACAGCTTGCTTTCATCCCACCCATGGCCTATTATCCAATCTCCTGAAGGGATCTTTTTACAATAGGACTTCATTCGTTCTCTCATCTGTTTATCACTGCAGTCTTTAAGATTTAGCTCCATAAGACTCCTTACTCCTGTTGCAACATGGAGATGTGACTCCCAGAAACCGGGTATCACAACACATCCTTTAAGGTCTACCTGTTTTCCTCCCTTATATTCCCATTTTATACTGCCCTTCCCTACTTCTATAATTCTTCCGTCATCAACCACAATGTAATCTCCATAAGGCATTTCATCATCCATGGTAATTATTCGGCAATTAGTGAATATCTTCATGACTGCACCCCATATTATAAATTTTTTTCATGCAATTTGAATTATAGCATATATACCACAATACTTATTTTTCTTTTGTTCACTAATACTCCTGCCGATGAATAGTATGGAGTTATAAGAACTAACCGGGGGTGTAGCAGTGGACAAGGTAGTAGAGCTAAAAAACGTGACCATGAACTACCATACACTTGAAGGTGAAACCCAAGCCATTAAAAATCTATCCCTGGACATAAGAAGAGGAGAGTTCGTCAGCATTGTAGGCCCAAGCGGCTGCGGCAAGTCAACTTTGCTTTCTCTTATTTCGGGGCTTATAAAATCTTCTACAGGTGAAATCTTAATTAATAATGAGCCTGTAGTAGGTCTGGCAAGCAATGTCGGGTATATGCCGCAAAGGGATCATCTGTTTGAATGGCTCACAATACTCAGGAATACCACCATAGGGCTTGAAATTCAAAAGAAACTGAATAAGGATACTTTGAGAAACGCTGAAAGGCTGCTGGAGGAGTACGGTCTTGGTGAATTCAAGTATTACTATCCCAAGCAGCTTTCGGGAGGAATGCGTCAAAGAGCGGCTCTCATACGAACCCTGGCTGTCAATCCGGAAATACTCCTTCTGGATGAACCCTTTTCGTCTCTTGACTATCAGACGAGACTAGCTATTTCCGAAGAAATTTGGCTTATAATCAAAAAGGAGAAAAAGACAGCTATTCTTGTTACCCATGACATAGCAGAAGCAGTGTCGATGTCAGACAGGATAATAGTACTTACAAGAAGGCCGGGAGAGGTAAAATCAGAGCATGATATTCAACTGACTACCTGTGAAAACAAAACTCCCATAATCTGCAGAGAAGCTCCTGAATTCAGGATATATTTCAATAAGATATGGAAGGAGCTGGATGTCCATGTATGAAGAATACTCTAGTGAACATAAAGAATTTATCAGGAAAGAAAAGGTTACAAATAATGCCGTGATGATTTCCAGAATAATAATACTCGTTGCGTTATTTGCGTTATGGGAAGTTGCTGCTGAGATGAGGTGGATAGATCCTTTTATCATGAGCCAGCCCTCCAGAATTGTAAAAACCATGGTAAATCTTTCAAAGGACGGCTCCCTGTTCCTCCATACGGGAGTGACCATATATGAAACAATTATAGGTTTTGTATCCGGCACAATTCTGGGAACACTTGTTGCAATTGTCCTTTGGTGGTCAAGCTTTACTGCAAGGGTTCTTGATCCTTACCTTGTAGTACTTAATGCACTGCCTAAAACTGCTTTGGGCCCAATAATACTCGTTTGGGTCGGGGGAACCACCGGCTCCATCATAGTAATGGCCCTTCTCTTATCCATAATCGTCACAATTCTTAATGTTTACCAGTCCTTCAAAAGCTGTGACGAGGATAAAATTAAACTCCTGAAAACCTTTGGCGCCACAAAGATTCAAATACTCAGAAAAGTGGTATTCCCATCCAGTATTCCGGAGATAATATCAACGCTGAAAATCAACGTAGGACTGTCTCTGGTAGGAGTCATTGTAGGAGAGTTTCTGGTATCCAAAGCAGGCTTGGGCCACCTTATTATCTATGGCGGACAGGTATTTAAAATGGACCTGGTTATGACCAGCGTTATTATACTGGCCATAGCTGCAGCGCTTATGTATCTGTCAGTGGCATGGATTGAAAAGAAATTTGTTAAGATGAGGTAATGAGACTAGAAAATAATAGAAGAATAATGCGGCGCATTATTCTTCTATTATTTTCAACAGCTCTCTTGTGTCATGCACTATATAATCCGCCGATGCTGAATCCTCCTGAAAGTCCTGAGCGGCACTCCATTTCACAAGTGCAGCCGCAATAGAAGCCCCATGGGCACTGTGGATGTCAAAAACACTGTCTCCTACCATTAATGCTTCCGAAGGGTGCGCCCCCAAAAGCTGCAGGGCCTTTATGACAGGAGCCGGATTTGGCTTGTGTAACTCGGTATCTTCAAGGGTCAGAATCACATCAAAGTATTTCTTTATATCAAATAACTCAAGGCCCATAATGGCCATACTTCTCCTTTTGGCAGTTACAACAGCAAGGGTACGGCCTTGATTCACAAGCTCAGCCAGCAGTTCCTGAATCCCATCGAATATAGTTACTGTATCGTTATGTCTCAACTCATTATACTCAATATATGTATTGAACAATTCATCCGCCTTTTCCTCGGAGTATCTTCTCAATGTCACTTTCAGAGGCTCCCCGAAGCATTTCAATATCTCCTCCTCGCAGACATCCAAACCAAGACATTTCTTGTATGTATGCTTAAAGGAATCTATAATAAGCTTGTTCGTATTGATAAGAGTACCGTCAAGATCGAATAATACATACTTATATCCCATAAAGTGCTCCTTTTCTTCTGAATTCAATAAGGTTATTCTAGCACATAATTTAGAATATGTGAATGCAAGGATGCAATTTGCCCAGAATTATTGTATAATAAAATAACGTTGGTGATATTATGTTTGAAGTTCTTTCATGGAGTTACAGATTCATATATACAGCTTTAACCGCCGGCTTTGCTTTGTCATGCTGGATGGCATACAGCAAGAATATCCGCACATGCCGGTATATTTCTCCGTTGCTGAATTTGATTCTAATTATATTGAATTTTTCTTTGATTGCATATTATTACGAGCCCCTTGACTATACGGCTCTGTATATCGGTGTCGGGCTTGCCTCTGCTTATATGCTTTCGAGACTTGTTCTGGCAAAACTTTCAATTGGATGCAATTGCCTAATGTATGACATCGTATATAATATGCTTCAAACAGGACTCATAATACTGTACAGGCTGAGCCCGGAATACGGCTTAAGGCAGGCATGCTTTGCGGCAGCAGGCATGCTTGGATTTTTTGCTGCTTTTATATTCATGAAAAGATTTCAAATTGAATATAAGCATCTCTCGCTGCTTGGAGGTTTGATTCTTGCTCTTCTTCTGATAACCCAAATATGGGGCATAGAAATCAACGGCTCAAAAAACTGGATAAATCTTTATTTTACAAATGTACAACCTTCCGAATTCATCAAGCTGATTTTTGTATTCTTCCTGGCCTGTCTGCTAAGTCAAGAACTAAGCACTAGAAGATTTGTCGGAATTGCCGCATCAATTCTTGCAGTAATTTGCTTTTTTGTCCTTCAAAGGGACATAGGCTCCGCCTTCTTATTTTTCGCAGTATATCTTGTAATGCTTTTTACCAAAGATATCAAGGGCTATTATACCGCAATTTCAGCAGGTGCAGCCATAGGAGGGGCTTTTATAAGCTACTTTGCTTTTTCATATATCAGATCCCGGGTTCTGGCATGGATCAATCCCTGGAAATATACATCCGGAAAGTCCTATCAGATAACTCAATCCCTGTTTGCAGTTGCTACAGGCGGTCTTATCGGCACCGGACTTTTCCTTGGGGATCCTAAATTTATACCTGCTGTGCACACAGATTTCATATTCTCAGCATTATGCGAGGAGACAGGTATACTGAACGGAATATCACTGTTAGCCATGTATGCACTTATCAGCATAATTGGTATGGATATAAGCTCAAAATGCAGCAATCCCATATATTCTTCAGCAGCTTTTGGCCTTACCTCCCTTACTGCAATACAGACCCTTGTAATCATATGCGGTGTGTTGAACATCATACCTATAACAGGCATTACTCTTCCTTTTGTAAGCTATGGCGGAAGTTCACTTCTTTCACAGTTTATAAACGTGGGAATACTATGCTGCATCAATACCATGGCAGAAAAAACAGACTAATCGGCAAGCCTTGCAATATAAGCCGCCTGAAAGTATCCGAGGTGATTCAGTTGAAAAACAGAACTAAAATAATCAAATACGCATATTTATCTTTATTTTCTCTGATATGTCTGTATCTACTATATTTCAACCTGTTTGAATCCAGACTGATATATTCTAATTCTTATAACAGAAGGCTCAGGGAATCAAGCGGGAACGTTATAAGGGGAAGCATACTGGATAAAAACGGAGAGGTTCTCGCAAAGAGTACAAAATATAAGGCCGGAGTAAAACGCACATATGCCTACCCCAGATATTTTTCTCATGTCATAGGGTATTCAAGTGAAAAGTATGGTTCTTCAGGGCTCGAAGCTCTTTACAACAAGGAACTCATGAGCGCCAGCGATACTATGGAGGATTTGAGAAGTAAAATCAATGACTATTATATAAAGGGCAGCAATATCGTACTGACTATGGATCGTTCCCTGCAGGTCTATGCCTCTGATCTGCTTCGCGGCAAGAAAGGAGCGATTGTAGTACTGAGGCCCGGCACCGGGGAAATACTTGCTATGGCCAGTAAACCGGATTTTGATCCATCCGGTATACAAAACAACTGGGAAAGCCTCATAAATGACAAGAATAGCCCCCTTCTCAACAGAGCATCGGAAGGGCTTTATCCGCCAGGTTCAATATTCAAGCTGGTAATTGCATCCTCCATACTGGCAAATAATTTACAGGACAATGAGATAGAATGCACAGGAGAAGTGAATGTAGACGGTTATACTATAAAAGACAGTGAAGGCAAATCCCACGGCAGCATAACACTTGGAGATGCCTTAAAGTACTCCTGCAACTCATATTTCATAAAACAGGGGCTTAAACTTGGAAATACTAATCTATACAATGAAGCGGCAAAATTTAGGTTAAACAAGAAAGTCCAGACAGATATTAAGGTATCCGAAAGTGTATTTCCGAGCGGAAAAGACAGCCGGAGTATTGCACAGCAGTCCATTGGGCAGGGTGAGGTGCTTATGACGCCTCTGCATGCTGCAATGATAGCCGCAGCAATAGCAAATGATGGAATAATGATGCGGCCATATGTTGTGAGCAGTATTAGAGACGGTGAAAATAAAATAATAAAAGAATTCAAACCGAAGCAGATAGCAAGGATAATGAATCAAAATACCGCTGATATCATAACAGGTATGATGATTGAAACGGTTGAATCCGGCACAGGTACCAGAGCAAAGGTCAGCAAGGTGGATGTTGCCGGAAAAACAGGCACTGCCGAGGTTGGGGGCAATCAGAAATCCCATGCGTGGTTTGTAGGCTTTGCACCGGCAGACAGTCCGCAAGTTGCAATTGCAGTTCTTATAGAAAATGGAGGCGGAGGTGGCAGTGCAGCCGCACCAATAGCCTCAAAAGTCTTAAAAAAAGCTTTCAGTATAAAATAGATAACAAGCAACAAGTATGACACTGATAATTCACATAATGTCATGGTTAGGTTTTATTTCACCACCGTATATTTAGTGAATTTCAGTGTCACTCGTTACTTTACTATAAAGAATACCCGAGCTTTTCTCACATTCCATATTCCACTTCTCACTTCTTATTTATATCTTCATAATAGCTTCCGCAATTTTAAAATATGAAAGCAACGTAAGTGCATCCACAATAGTTGAAATCAAAGGGCTTGCCATTATAGCCGGATCGATGTTTATTGCCTTTGCAAGGAGCGGAAGTACCCCTCCTATTACCTTTGCCGTCATTATTGTTATTACCAATGTAACACTTACTACCACGGATACTGTCAAAGAATTACCTCCAATATAATATACCCTTATGAAGTTCACTGCTGCCAGTGACAATCCAACCATCAGACTTATTCTAAGCTCTCTCCATATTACCTTTAAAATGTCTTTTAAGACAACCTCCCCAAGGGCAATACCCCTTATTACCAGTGTTGAAGATTGCGTCCCCGCATTTCCTCCGGTACCCATAAGCATTGGTATGAATACCGCAAGTCCGACTGCCTTCTCCAAACTGCTCTTGAAACTTTCAATTATGCTCCCGGTAATAGTTGCAGAAAGCATCAGGAACAACAGCCA
>JAAYQK010000330.1 GCA_012519325.1 Gracilibacteraceae bacterium
CTTGAACAGGCTCTCCCATATCTGGAAGGCAATCTTGACTTCCTGGTTGATTACTTTGCTACCAAAATACCGAAAATCAAAGTGTCAAAACCACAAGGAACTTATCTGGCCTGGTTGAACTGTAAGGAACTTGGTATGAATCAGAAAGATCTGGTTGATTTCTTTATACACAAAGCCAAAGTAGGATTAAATGACGGAGCGGTCTTCGGTGCAGGGGGAGAAGGTTTTATGCGCCTAAATGCCGCTTGTCCCAGGAGCCTTTTGGAAGAAGGGTTGAAGCGGATAGAAAATGCAGTGGATATGCTATAATAAGAAATGCGTCATTTGACGCATTTCTTATTTGAATATCTTATCCCTATATCTTTCCAAAATCAAAATCAGCGGATATCCGATGAAATAGCAGGATATCAATTCGCCTAATGCCACCCAGCCTATAGTTATCAGCAAAGGCAGCTGATACAGATAATGCAGAAGGTATCCGATAATTATTCCGTTTACAATTACCGGCGGCAGCGGCACCAGCCACCTTGACGGCATTTTG
Source organism: Gracilibacteraceae bacterium (assembly GCA_012519325.1). GTDB lineage: Bacteria > Bacillota > Clostridia > Lutisporales > Lutisporaceae > BRH-c25. Next base: position 542 of record JAAYQK010000330.1, read on the forward strand.
TATGACAGATATGCGGCAATTAGTGTTGCAGCACTCCCGAATACTACATCAAGAATGCCCCCGGGGCTGAAAAAGTTTGCTGCTATGCAGCCTACAAAAAGACCCGGTATGGCAGCAGGTGTAAAGAACGGCAGTATGGTCAGCGCCTCTGCAAATCTGACCTGTACCTGTCCATAGCTCAGTGGTGCAAATGCAATTGTAAGCACTGCATATACGGCTGCAATGGAAGCTGCATGTACCAGGTATTTACTTTTATTCATTTTTATCCTCCATAGTTTTGTTTTAAGTCAGGATGGTCTCGAACTGACTTTGTTTTATCAACCCTTACATAATAACATTGAAATTACTATGTTTTCAAGTCTTAGTTTTTATACTTTTTGACATCTCGGTTCTGCACCTAAAGCCTTTTCTTCTATGCGGTTACCTTTATATTCGTCTACAGGCTTTCCATAAATACTGCCTTCCGGCCAGAAGTGATACCCTAAATCCCTCAAACACCTTTTATTACTACTATTCTATCGCTAATACCGTCAATTATTTGAACAATGAAAAATCTTTGTAAAGAAAAAAGCCTTGAAGTTCAAGGCTTTAAAAAATTTATTAAGACAGCAATATCCATAGAACAGCAATAAAACATAATCCCACAACACAAGCAATTATTAACGCTATTTTCTGTCCGAAGGATTCTTTTTTATGTTTGCCCTGAATATACCTGCCTCTATTGTCATGTACAATATAGTAGTCTTCTTTTATTTTCTCCTTTTTTATTTCAGGAACCGCTTCCTTTATTTCCTCATGCTGCTTTTCCTTCGCCTCTTCTGCCTTCTCGTTGTTCTCAATATTTTCCTCAGTTTCAGAAGATACCTGACCCTCAGGCGATGGTTGTATCTCAGATAGACCTTCTACCTCAGATACCTTCATAAATTTCCTGTTACCAAACTTCAATACGTAGTCATCAGGCCCAATTACCCCTTCACTTACCATCTTAACAATATCTTCATATGTAAAAGGCCCGTTTTCTTTATTGTCCTTTCTGTAATACCATATGTACTTTTTTACATCCCCTATGCTTTCGCAGTTAATTCTATACATTAACTTCACCTGCCAAACTATAACATTTTATATGTTCCAGTTAAATTATACCATTAATCAACCAATTCTTAAATCTTTTGTTATATATTATCATAAATTATATCAAATTTCGACTTTTTTAACAAATAACCATAACAAAAAGATAGCGTCAAGATACTATGGGTTTTAAAAATAAAAGTAATCTCCTGTTTACCTGCTACTTTAAGCATCCCTCACTGACTTAAGGAACTGGGAAGCCCAAGTCCTTTTGCCA
>JAAYQK010000331.1 GCA_012519325.1 Gracilibacteraceae bacterium
GTACTGGTTAAGATGATTATGACGGATGAATCATGGTATGTTGTCCGGAATACAAGAGGGGTTACCGGATTTGTCGGACCTGGATCTAAGCCTGTGCCTCTTACTGATGCGGAAATAAAGACTTTAGGCGTTGAAAAAATTCCAATTAAACTGGACGCAAAGGTTAAAGACAATGTAAGGGTTATTTCCGGACCTTTTGAAAATTTTGTCGGTGTTATACAGGAGATCAATAATGAGAAGCACAAGGTCAAGGTCATGATTTCGATGTTCGGCAGAGAGACTCCTGTAGAACTGGAGTTTACTCAGATTGAAAGATTATAGATCCGTACAGATATAATATTTGCCGAGGGGAGGTGTAATAATGGCAAAGAAGGTTTCAGCAGTAATTAAATTGCAGGTTCCGGCAGGTAAAGCGACTCCGGCGCCGCCGATAGGCCCGGCTTTAGGGCAGCATGGCGTCAACATCATGGGATTTTGCAAGGAGTTTAATGAAAAAACGGCTAAACAGGCAGGACTTATTATACCTGTAGTAATCACCGTTTATCAGGACAGATCATTTACATTCATACTCAAAACTCCGCCGGCGTCGGTGCTTATAAAGAAAGCAGCCGGTATCGAAAGCGGATCAGGGGTACCAAACAAGACCAAGGTAGGGAAGATTTCTAAGGCCAAGGTTAGAGAAATCGCAGAGCTGAAGATGCCGGACTTGAATGCAGGAAGCATTGAAACGGCAATAAGCATGGTTGCCGGCACGGCAAGAAGCATGGGTATAACAGTAGAAGACTAATATTAGGTGGGAGGACATGGTCCGCTAATACCACAAGGAGGAATTTATAATGTTCAGAGGTAAGAAATATCAGGAAAGCGCAAAGCTGATTGACAGAAACAAATTATATGATCCTAAGGAAGCTATGGAGCTTGTTAAGCAAACAGCAAAGGCTAATTTTGATGAATCCGTTGAGATTCATGTAAAGCTTGGAGTTGACCCGAGACATGCAGACCAGCAGGTCAGAGGTGTCGTAGTGCTTCCCCATGGTACGGGCAAGACTCTCAAGGTTTTGGTATTTGCGAAGGGTGATAAGGCCAAGGAAGCAGAGGCAGCAGGGGCTGACTACGTAGGTGCTGAGGAATTGATTGCTAAAATACAGGGAGAAAACTGGTTTGATTACGACGTGGTAGTTGCTACACCGGATATTATGGGTGTAGTTGGTAGGCTCGGCAAGCTGCTTGGGCCTAAAGGCCTGATGCCAAACCCTAAATCCGGTACGGTTACATTTGATGTTGAAAGAGCCGTCAACGAAATCAAAGCCGGTAAAGTTGAGTACAGAGTTGACAAAACCTCAATAATTCACGTTAGTATAGGAAAGGTCTCTTTTGATACGGAAAAGCTTGTTGAGAACTTCAGGACTATTATGGAAGCGGTTGTAAAGGCGAAGCCGGCGGCTGCAAAGGGTACTTACCTTAGGAGCGTTGTGGTTGCAAGCACTATGGGACCGCCGATAAAGATCAATCCAGTCCGTGTAACCGAATAGTATATTTCCGGAAGGACATTCATATTGACAGTTAGTAATTTTAATGATGGAATGTCCGAGATTGAAACGAATATATACCGTAGACAGTAGGTTGGTTCAGACCGTAATTTCCTACCGAGGTTTGCCATAAAGCTATTATGACCTCTCTATGTCTGCGGAGAGGTCTTTTGATTTTATTGTGCAGGAAGACCTACCCATACGGGAGATATAATAAGCTATAACACGAGGAGGTGTAAGAATGTCAAAAAACCTGGAGCAAAAACAAAATCAGGTAAGCGAAGTGAAAGAAAAGCTTCAGAAGTCCAATTCAGTTGTGCTGGTGGACTATAAGGGCATAAATGTGGAAGATGTTACTGACTTGAGAAAAAGATTCAGAGAAGCCGGTGTTGAATATAAAGTGTATAAGAATACTCTTTTCAAAAGAGCAGCATCAGAATTGGGCATGGAATTATTTCATGAATACCTGCAAGGCCCAGTTGCAGTTGCCTTTGGGTATGAGGATGCAGTTGCACCCGCCAAGACCATCAACCAGTTTCTTAAGGATAAGCCCAAGGCTCCGATATCAGTAAAAGTCGGCTACATTGAAGGTAAGCTTATGAGCGTTGATGAAGTAAAGGCTTTGGGAGACCTTCCATCAAGAGAGGTGCTCATTGCTATGCTCCTTGGCGGATTACAGGGTTCAATCAGAAATCTCGCATATGTGCTTAATACTATTAAAGAAAAGAAGGAAGCGGAAGCTCAATAATTAATTAGGAGGTAATTAATAATGGCAAGTGAAAAGACTTTGAAATTTATCGAAGAAATAAAGAATATGACAGTTCTCGAATTGGCTGAATTAGTTAAAGCAATCGAAGAGGAATTCGGTGTAACGGCAGCAGCTCCTGTAGCAGTTGCAGGACCGGCAGCCGCAGATGCAGCAGCAGCCCCGGCAGAAGAGCAGACGGAGTTTAATGTAGTTCTTGCAGAAGTAGGAGATCAAAAAATAAAGGTTATTAAGGTTGTCAGAGAAGTGACAAGTCTTGGTCTTAAAGAAGCAAAGGATCTGGTGGATGGTGCTCCAAAGCCAATAAAAGAAGGCGTAAGCAAGCAGGAAGCAGAAGAAATAGCTGCAAAGTTCGCAGAAACAGGCGCAAAGATAGAAATAAAGTAAATTATAGTAAATATCAAAAGAGCCGCCTTTTGCGGCTCTTTTGATAAATTTAATCAAAATGTCTCCTTTGTTGAATACATGGTAAAAGACAAATACTGCAATTCTTGTACTACCTATCAGACTCCAAAGTAGTAAAACGAATCCAGACAGACATTACATTCTGATGGTTTTTATTTATATTCATAGGATAACAGAAAAACAGGGCATCGGAGCCGAACTCCGGTGCCCTGTTTTGTTAATCATGTAAGATTATATTTGTTTATCGGTCTGAACTTTGGTGGTACCACCCTGCGTCATAAGGCTGGCAATTATGTAAGCAATACCGGAAGTGATGATGGGGAACACGGTTGGAACAGGGAAGGATATGCCTGCCCAAGAAATCAGTACTGTGGAGACACCTACTATCGAAGCGGCGGTAGCGCCAATGGAATTACCCTTCTTCCAGAATATGCCGCCCACGAAAGGGATAAAGCATGCCGCAGCTAGGAAGGAATATACGGAGTTTAGCAAGTCCAGAATGCTGGAAGAGGACAGAGCCAGAATAGTAGATACGCCCATGAAACCGATGTTAACGCCTAGAGTTATCTTCTTCAGTTGAGCCTCATCAGGAGTCTTCTTCAGCACCCCTTGCCAGATGTCTCGGGTCAGAACGGTGGACATAGTGATCAGACCACAGTCGATGGTGGACATAACAGCAGCCAGAACGGCGGCAATGATCAGGGCGCAGACAATAGTAGGGAGCTGATTCATGATAACCATGAAGAAGGCGTCGCTGCCAGAAACGCCATACTTATAGGCACCGAAGGAGCCGATGAACGCGGGCATCAGTGCTAGGGGGATCATAACTAAGAAAGACAGATAACAGGAAATGCGGGAAGTTTTGGCGCTCTTGGCGGAGTTAATACGCTGATATGTAGGCTAATCGGTAACCATTCCCAGTAGCAGAGGTATCATCATACCTGCAAAACCTGCAGCTGTCATACCGCTGAAGTCCAGTGCGGAAGAAGCCAGAGAGCCAGTCTGAATAGCGGATTGCATTTCACTTACTGCACCCCTACTGATCAAGATTACAGTGGTTAAAACCAGACCGGCGATTATGACGGCGGTTTGGATCACGGAGGTGGCAAAGGCACCCCACAGACCGGACATCTGGGAGTAGAGCAAAACGACCACGGCGATGGAGATGGCGCCTACTGTACCGGACAGACCCATAGCCTCGAAAAGAGCTTTACCTGCCATAATCTGACCGGCGATCAAACCAATAGAGGAGATTGCCGTGCTCAGGTCGTAAATAGTACCAGGCACGGGGTTGTTGTAGCGCTTTATTGTGTAGTCAGCCAGAGACATATAGCCGCCGTTGTAAATAAAGTTGTTCAGAAAAATAGCAACCATCAGACAGCTGAGTGCGCATGCTATGCCATAAGCGCTACCCGCCATTCCGACCACCGAACCCTCTGCGGCACCGCCGACTACGAAGCCATTGCCAATCTGACCACCGATGGCGCCGCCCATTAGCAGGATAACGCCTCCGGAACGACCCATACTCAGATAACCCTCAAAGGTCTCAGAGCGATGACGACCGACCCAGCCGATGGCAACCATGGCTGCAAAGTAAATAACCAGGACAACAACGATAGTAATAATCATAAATACCATCCTTTCTACTGCGCTGCAATAAGCAGCGCGGCATTTCTTTGTAGTGAGATTGTGTGGAACATAGATATTTCTGTCGTGTGCCTCAATAAAACGATACGGTTCATACCTTGGAACAGGTGAGATCATAATTATTATAACTCATCAGTTACGAAAAGTGATTTCAAATTTCTGATGAGATATTTCGAAATTCTGATTTGCAATTGTAATAATGTGTATTGTTTATTACAATAAGAAGTGTGATAATGACAAACACTGTGTTTTAGGAGAAAGGACGGCGAATTTATGACAGTAAACGAAGACTTTATCCGAAATATGGAGCAGAATCTTTCCTACTGGAAAGCACATATTTCAGTTCACGATATGTTGACCAGCGAACTTGCTTACAGCTTGATTTACGACAATATCCGGTCGGACAAGGTGAGCGAGGCAATGGGGACGGTGGGCCTTGATGTGCTGCCAAATCGTTTTTTTCTAATCCAGGTAGATGATTATATGAATTATTCCAGTAATCTGCATATAACCCAGGAATTTTTTCAAAAACCGGTCCTGGTCGATATGCTGCGTACCTGCATGAAAATGATTAAATTGAAGGGATTTGTCGCCAACCTGATCGGAATGGATAGAATCATTTGTTTTTTGTGCTTTGAGGAGCATGAGACGGAAGACCCCGGTGTATATTTGCGCTCTGTTGCAGAGACATTTAAAGAATATGTACGGCATCGAAGTACATACACTATTTCTGTGTGTATAAGTCGACGCTGCACGCAACTGGATCATTACGCCAAGCTATACCCTCTCATGGATTTAGCCCTTAGCAAAAGTTATTTTTCTAATAAGGAGTTCAGTATACTGTTGGACGAAATGGAGGAGCAAAAGGAACTCAAAACAGTGTATGTGGATTTAAACGCGCGTTATCCCGAATTTATTGCCTCCATAGCACGGCGCAATCGGGAGCAGTTTGAACAAGTTTTGCAGGAAATGATTCAGGCGCTACTGGAAACTCAATCACGTCCCAGACGAGTGCGTATGGAAATTATCCGCCTACTCCAACGGGTAGAAGATTACTGTATTCGGTGCGGGGTTCCGGAAAAACAGATGCGTGACTATAATGAAACCGCAATGAATAAGGTACTTTCCTGCAGTTTTATTGCTGATACCAGAAATTATCTTGAGGAATATTACGAACAGGTGACCGTCATGCTCGAACGATACAGCTATGAATGGGAATACTCCTTTAAATCATTAGTTGAAGAATATATATCCGTACACTTTCATGAAAAGATTCGCTTGGGAACATTGGCATATATTATGGGCTACAGTGAAGGCCACTTTGCTCGAATTTTTCGAAAACAATTTGGAATAACCTTTGTACAATACCTGACACAGTATAGAATCAACCAGAGCAAACGACTATTGATCGAGACTCACATTCCTGTGGAACAGATTGCTTTTCAGGTTGGAATCGGTAGCTATAGTTATTTTTGCACTTGCTTCAAGAATGCTTGTGGTTTAACACCAAGCAAGTACCGAAAACATTACTATCACAGAGCAGGGAAACAGAACATCAAAATTATGAAATAAATAATCAAGATACCAAATATATCTCATGTAAATAATATGATAGAATAGCATCGTGAAACAATTAGATTCAGTCAGGAACAGGTGAAAAATCACAATCAACCGTCAGTTCGCAGGGCGGCAAGTGGAACAGTCGTCTATTTTGCGAGTGACAAAATGTTAGGAGGCAATTATGTCAATCTATCCCCATTTGTTCGCTCCATTGCACATCCGAAATTTCTACATCAAAAACCGCATTGAATCAGCACCGATTTCACACAGTGGCGGTGTTCCCTTTTACACTCGTGAGGCTCAGGAGATGTACAGTACCTTTGCGAAAGGTGGTGTTGGCATTGTGACCCTGGGAGAGGCCGGAGTCCACAGTCAGACGGGACATGCCCATCCCACCATGCCTCATCTAGATGATACTACCGTTTTGCCCGGCTTAATCCAGACTGTGGATGCCATCCATAAATGGGGCGCACTGGCATCCATTGAGTTGACCCACTCGGGTAACCGCGCTAAAGGTTCTCTCCTGACCGAGGGCGGCTTCGTAATGGGTCCTTGCGCCATGGAGACCAACCTCTACGGAGATCCTGTTGTGGAAATGGACGAGGACATGATGAATATGGTGGCGGACGCTTTTGCTGAGGCCGCCTATCTGGCCAAGTTTGCCGGCTGCGATATGATTAACATTCATGGTGGGCACGGCTGGATCATCAGCCAGTTCCTATCGGATTTGGATAATCATCGTACCGATCAGTATGGAGGCTGCATTGAGAATAAGGCCCGATTCCCTCTGATGATTGTGGACCGCATCCGTGAAAAATGCGGAAACGACCTAATCATCGAGTTTCGCCTCAGTGCAGAAGAGGGCATTCCGGGTGGTATCACCATTGACGAGACGGTAGAGTTTGCCAAGCTGTTGGATGGAAAGGTGGATATTATCCATGTATCAGCTGCCACCTTCCATGAAACTGCCACCGCTTCTCGCATGTTCCCCACAGTGTTTTATCCCAGAGGCTGTAATGTAGAAAACGCAGCAAAGATCAAAGCCGTGACGAAAAAGTCCTATGTTTCCGTGGTAGGGGGTCTGAATGATCCCGACCATATGGAGTCTATCCTCGCGGACGGCAAGACCGATATGGTCGTTGTGGGTCGTCAGATGATGGCCGACCCCAACTGGCCTAACAAGGCAAAAAAAGGCAAGGCTGACGAGATTATTAAATGTATTCGTTGCGAAACCTGTATAAGCGCCGGATTCATTCCCCATGTTCCCTTTTCTTCCGGTGTGTTGCGCTGCTCTGTTAACCCCTCATGGGGGCGCGAGTACGAAAACACCCGCAAAGAAGATAAGCCTGAGCAGCTGAAAAAGGTTCTGGTTGCCGGCGGCGGCCCAAGTGGCATGGAGGCCGCTATTACTGCAGCTCGCCGAGGACACAACGTTATTCTATGCGAGAAGAGCGACCATCTGGCTGCCAATCTGGATTATGCTAAACAGATTTCCTTCAAGCAGGATATAGTGGCATTTCTAAAGTCCATGGAAGTCAACGTACGTCGCACCCCCAATCTGGAGGTTCGCCTGAACACTGAGGTTACCGAAGAACTGATTCAAATCGAGGGACCGGATGTTCTGATTGCGGCTTGTGGTGCAGAGCCTATACTGCCTCCGATTCCCGGCTTGGATCAGCCAATCGTTCACCATATTACCGATTTGTATAAGAAGAATGTGAAAGCTGGACAGAAAGTCGTAATCATCGGCGGCGGCCTGGCAGGCTGTGAAGAGGGTCTAAGTCTTGCCTGGGAGGGCAAGGATGTCTCCATCGTGGAGATGAAACCCGAGCTGGCAAAGGATGCCCCATATATCCATTGGAAGCATTTGCTGAGCAAGTTAAGCGAGTCTGTGACTTCCTATTGCTCGGCTAAAGTACAGGCCATCGAGGCGGAGGGTGTTCGCATTGTGGATGCTGGCGGTAATGAACGCAAGCTGGAAGCTGATACCGTTTTCATTGCCACCGGTATGCGTGCCACCTCGGAGCGTTATGATACTTGGCATGACCTGGTGGAGGATATAATATTCGTGGGTGACTGTCGTCGCAGCTCCAAGATCTTGGATGCTATGCGTACCGGCTACTGTGCAGGTATGACTATCTGATAATATGTAAAGCATGGTTAAGGAAAAACTACACAACGTAAATGGTTGCGCTTACTCACCCAGAACATAACAAAAATACGATTTATATACCATTATGGAAATAGGATCGGAAAAAGAACAAAGAAACAGTAGGGAGGATCAGATATGAACAAAGTAATTATTACAGGGCAAAATCTGACGCTAGAAGAACTAGTAGCTGTTTCTAGGAATGATGTACAGGTTGAACTGTCTGAAGAAGCAAAGGAAAATATCTCTGAATCCAGAAAAGTTGTCGAAGACCTGGTTGAAAGCAATGCAGTCGTTTACGGCATCACGACCGGTTTTGGAAAATTTAGCGATGTTTCTATTTCTCAGGATGAATGCAAGAAACTCCAGAGGAATCTGATTATTACACATTCCGTTGGCGCAGGTGAACCTTTTTCGCGGGATGTCGTAAGAGGTATCATGCTTCTGAGGATAAACAGCCTTGCAAAGGGATTTTCGGGTGTCAGATTGGAAGTTGTTGAAACTTTAATTGCATTTCTGAATAAAGGCGTCACCCCGCAGATACCGCAACAGGGTTCATTGGGCGCAAGCGGCGATCTGACTCCTCTATCGCATATGGTTCTGCCGATGATTGGTCTGGGCGAAGCAGAGTATAAAGGCACTGTAATGAGTGGTGCGGAGGCAATGGAAAGGGCTGGCATTCCGGTTATTGAATTGGTTGCAAAAGAGGGCCTTGCCCTGATTAATGGTACACAAGCTATGACCTCTGTTGGAGCATTGACTCTATACGACGCATTAGAATTGCTAAAGGTTGCAGACATTGCAGCGGCACTCAGCTTTGAAGCAAATCATGGTGTTATTGACGCTCTTGATGAAAGAGTGCATGCCATCAGACCCCATGCTGGTCAAATGGATACAGCAAAGCTGCTTGCCCGATTGCTTAAGAACAGCAGGAATGTTACCAAGCAGGGTGAAATTAGAGTGCAGGATGGCTATTCACTGCGTTGTGTCCCCCAGGTTCATGGTGCCAGCAAGGATATCATGGATTATGTTAAATCGAAAGTCGAAATTGAAATCAATTCAGTTACGGATAACCCCATTATATTTAAGGAAACCAAAGAGGGTATTTCCGGCGGTAACTTCCATGGTCAACCGATGGCACTGTGCTTTGATTTTCTTGGAATTGCGCTGTCAGAACTTGCCAATATTTCTGAAAGACGGATTGAAAGAATGGTCAACCCGGCAATCGGAGGATTCCCTGCATTTCTGGTCAAAAATGGAGGTCTGAATTCCGGCTTTATGATTGTACAATACTCTGCAGCCGCGCTTGTTTCTGAAAATAAGGTTTTGACACATCCTGCAAGTGTTGACAGCATTCCGTCTTCTGCAAATCAGGAAGACCATGTCAGCATGGGTACAATTGCCGCAAGAAAGGCGAAAGATATTATGAAGAATGTCAGACGTGTACTTGCTATGGAACTGATGTGTGCATGCCAGGCGATTGATCTTGGTGGAAACAAGGGACTCGGCGACGGCACAAAGAAGGCATACGATGTAATTAGAAATGTCTGTGCAACACTGGAAGAAGATCGTCCGCTATACGGTGACATTAACCAGTGCGAAGCTACTATCGTTGATGGAAGCTTGATTGCAGCTGTTTTGAATGAGATCTCTGAGACGCAGTTCTAAATTCTAATATTTAAAATACGATATAAGGAGTATGCTCATCATGTAATTGTGATGAGCATACTCTGTTTAAATTGACGTATGTAACGGTCAAAATTCCGAATTCCGACATTTGGACAATGAACACTATTGCGCTTGTATACTCGTGGGAAATAACTGAAAAATATTGTATTTGAATTGAAACATTTAGTATTACTGTGAAAGTGGAAGATTAAAAGTTAGTTCAGTTTGAAGATAAACATGACTTTTCATAAGAAAGAAAGTCGTGTTTTTTCATTTGTATAATAAAACATACCAAATATCACATTATTATACAAATATTACAAAATTATGCTACAATTTAACAAAATGAAGAAAAATATACAGAAAATGTAATTAATATAATATCAATGCTTGGGAGTTGATTGCAATAGCAATTAAGCTGATTATAATTTCAATGCTTCTGCTGTTTGCACTGGTATCCGACCTGAGGACTTACAGCATTAAAAACTACATTACTTATGGTTTTATGCTGATAGGATTAACATTAAATTTCGCAATGGAAGGTTTAAGAGGACTGGCATTTTCACTTCAGGGCATAATAATTCCTGCTTTATTTCTATTTATCTTATATATTATGAGGATTATAGGAGCGGGGGATGTCAAACTTTTATGCGCTGTAGGGGCAGTAATGGGTGGGGTTTTTTCATTATATGCCGCAATATGCTCTTTCATCTGCGGAGGCTTTATTGCTTCAAGCCTCATGCTGGCAAGAAATAATGCCTCAGAGAGATTTAATCATTTTATTCTGTATCTCACAAGCTGTTTTCTGACTATGAAAATTCTTCAATATACAGACTTTGGGGACAGAAAGGATGGAGGAAAGTTTCACTTCTCATTAGCTATAGCATCAGGAACTATTGCAGCTGTAATTATTAAGAGTTTTGGAATGTGGGGGGCATAAACATGGCAAAACTGAACATAGTTATCGCAGAATGCGATGTGAATTATGCAAGGGGATTATTGGAATATATTAATTCAAATCATTTCTCATCCTTCATGGCCAGCTGTTTTACAAAGCTTGATTCCTTTGCCGCATATTTTGAGAAGCAACCTCCTGTAGATATTCTGATAATCAGTCCGGATTTCTATGATATTTCGGTCGAAGGTCTTGAAGTCAAGCTTAAGATAATACTATCAGACGGAGTTTTGAAACGTGAGTATCCCGGATATCAAGTAGTTAATAAATACAACACCGGAGATAAGCTGATCGGAGAGGTTTTGTATTTGTACTCCAAAACCAATAACCAAGAGATTAGACTAACATCCGGTTCAAAAAATACAGAGTTTGTAGGTGTATACTCTCCTGCCGGAGGTGCGGGAAAAACTACAATAGCGACAGCCTTGTCAACACAATGTATTGAATTGGGCATAAGATCATTTTATTTAAACTTGGAATCCATTCAATCCACCGGGGTATTTTTCAATTCATACAATAAAAGAAATCTTTCCTATGTTTTCTATTACCTTAAAGAAAAATGCCGGAATCTTTCTTTTAAAATGGACGGAATAAAATGCACCGAGGACGGAGTGGAATACTTTAATCCGCCCGAAAGCCCCATGGAGTATGAGGAGATTAACCCGGAAGAGTTGGAGCAGCTTCTGAAGGGGATTAAAGATATGGGATGCTATGATTATGTTTTTATTGATATGTACAGCAATTTTGATTTAAAGAATTATAAAATAATGGAATTATGTGACCGTATTGTTCTTGTTTCTCTGTATGAGCCAATTGCATCACATAAAAGAAAGATACTGTTTAACGAGCTTGCCAAGCTGTGTGATAGGGATAAAGGTAGTATTTCTGATAAATTTATAATAGTAATAAACAAGCATAAGGGAAGAAATGATGAAGATATTGAAAACCTTGAAGAGAATATTCCCGCAGCCGTTAGGATTCCCGAGTTTTCAAATACATTAATAAGAGAAGATGGAAGGATTTTTAATGATGATGATAATTTCAGGAGAGCCATCAACCGGATTATTGATATAATATCATGCCGATGAGGTGGGATAAATGGAAGACAGGGAGAAGAATCTGATAATAAATAATTTGAGGAAAGAAATAAGAGAAAGCCTGGACGTTAAAAGCCACATTACCGATGAAGATATAAATGAGTTGATAACCGACAAGGTTTTCGGGGAAGCCAGGCTTCGGCCTATGAGTATCAGAGAAAAGCAGGAGCTGATAGCCCTGCTCTTCAATTCCATACGAAAACTTGATATACTGCAGCCGCTTATTGATGATAAGACTATAACCGAAATAATGGTGAACGGCGAGGAAAATATTTTTATAGAAAAACAGGGAAGGACATATAGAATAGAAAATAGCTTTGAAAGCCGGCAAAAGCTTGAAGATGTCATACAATCAGTCGTTTCAAAGGTAAACAGAGTCGTAAATGAAGCATCACCGATAGTGGATGCCAGACTGGAAGACGGGTCAAGAGTAAATGTGGTACTTCCTCCTATAGCTTTGAACGGACCTATACTTACAATAAGAAAGTTTCCTGAAAAGCCTATATCGATGAAGGACCTGATTGAATGGGGATCCATTTCAAGTGAGGCTGCCGAAGTCCTGGAAAGGATGGTAAGAGCAAAATACAACATTTTCATATGTGGGGGTACCGGCTCGGGCAAAACCTCTTTTCTTAATGCTCTTTCAGATTTCATACCCCAGGATGAACGAATTGTTACAATTGAGGATCCGGCTGAATTACAAATAAAGCAAATAAAGAACATAGTTAAGCTGGAGACCAGAAACGCGAATACCGAAGGTAAAGGAGAAATCACCATCAGGGATCTGATAAGGACATCTTTGAGAATGAGGCCTGAAAGAATCATCATAGGTGAGGTAAGAGGAGCTGAAGCCCTGGACATGCTTCAGGCAATGAATACGGGACATGACGGTTCAATATCAACAGGCCATGGAAACTCCACCGCAGATATGCTGTCACGCTTGGAGACAATGGTGCTAAGCGGTTCGACGATGCCTTTGGAGGCTATAAGGCAGCAGATTTCTTCAGCTATTGATATTATAATACATCTTTCAAGATTCAGGGACAGGACGAGAAAGGTTGTGGAAATAGTGGAGGTTACAGACTGCAAAGAAGGAATAATAGGACTCAATCCCCTTTTTGAATTCAGGGAAAAAGACGGTTCAACACCGGAAAGGGTTGAAGGGTGCCTTGTAAGGACCGGTAATCCTGTAAAAAACCTGTCAAAGTTCAGAATGGCAGGGATAAATGAAGTTGTTTGAGGTGATTATATGGCAGCATCTCCCATTGACTACAATACATATGTGATGACATTAAGAGAAAAGGTTTTCTGCATTCTTGCGGCTTGCGCAGTTATATTTGCAGCAGGCTATA
>JAAYQK010000332.1 GCA_012519325.1 Gracilibacteraceae bacterium
CAAAAACATATCCCCATCCAATTGCATACAATTGCCTCCCCCACATAGATGTATTCCTGGATAACGGTTATACAAAGGAAGAAATGAAAATGGTGGATGAAACCAAGAAGATTCTTAATGACCAAAGTATGAGAATAACAGCTACAACCGTCCGTGTACCCGTTTACTACGGTCATTCGGAAGCAATAAATGTGGAATTCGAAAAGGACTTTGATATGGATGAGCTAAAGGGACTCTTAGCCAGCAGCCCGGGAATAGTTCTGCAGGATGACCCGGCAAATTCCATCTATCCCCTTGCAACTAATGCAGCAGGAAGAGATGAAGTTTTTATCGGAAGAATAAGAAGAGACTATTCCGTAAATTATGGAATAAATCTATGGGTGGTTGCGGACAATGTCAGAAAAGGTGCAGCCACAAACGCAGTACAAATCGCTGAACTTTTAATCAGCTATAAATAGTAATATTTTAAATAATATAAGGAGGATTTAATATGGCAATATTTAAAGGTTCCGGGGTCGCAATTGTTACCCCCTTCAACAACAATGGAGTTGATTTTGAAAAACTTGGAGAATTACTTGACTGGCAGGTTGCCAATGGCACTGATGCCATTATTATATGCGGCACCACCGGTGAGGCACCAACAATGTCTGATGATGAGAAAAAATCCGCATATAAATTTACAGTGGATAGAATTGCCGGAAAAATTCCGGTTATTGCAGGCACCGGAAGCAACGACACCCATCACTCAATAATGCTTTCAAAATATGCTGAGTCAGTGGGCTGCGACGGAGTTCTTTGTGTTACACCTTATTACAACAAAACCACACAAGAGGGACTTATTGCACACTACACTGCAATAGCAGACTCCATAAATATCCCTGTAATAGTTTACAATGTGCCCAGCAGAACAGGCATTAACATTAATGCCGATACTTTAAAGACACTTTCCAGCCACAAGAACATCGGCGGCGTAAAGGAAGCAAGCGGAAACATAAGCCAGGTTGTCGAAATCGGAATGTTCTGTGATGATAATTTCTGCATGTACTCCGGAAACGACGACCAGGTGGTTCCCCTTCTTTCGGTTGGTGGTATCGGCGTTATTTCAGTAGTGGCTAATATAGCGCCAAAAACAATGCATGATATGGTTTGCAGCTTCCTGCAGGGAGACGTGAAAACCGCAATGAAGCTGCAGCTTGGTATAAAAAAACTTAATGATGCTCTTTTCTGTGAAGTAAATCCGATTCCTGTTAAAACTGCAATGAATCTTTTAGGTATGAATGTCGGCAAACTGAGGCTTCCCCTTGTGAATATGGCAGAAGGCAATCTGAGCAGGCTTAAAAAAGAGCTGGTAGACTTCGGATTTGAATTAAGGGATTAAAGACTTGATCAAATTGCTGATAAATGGCTGCAATGGCAAAATGGGCCAGGTAATTACAAGACTTGCCCAAGGATGCCACGACCTCAGTATTGTAGCCGGCGTGACAAGGAATCCTTCAAGGTTGCCGAATAGTTATCCTGTTTATAAGAGCTTCAATGAAGTTGAAGCAGAAGCTGATGTTGTGCTGGATTTTTCAAACCCTGTAATGATACCCGAATTAATAAATTACTGCACTAGTCATCATACAGCCCTTGTAGTCGGAACCACAGGACTTTCAGAAAGAGATCAGGATTTGCTTGATCAGGCATCGAAATCCATACCTGTATTTGTATCCGCAAACATGAGCTGTGGCATAAGGTTATTGATAGATCTGGCTTTAAAAGCAGCCGCTACTTTAGGGGACGAATTCGACATAGAAATACTCGAAAAGCATCATAATGAGAAAAAGGATGCTCCCAGCGGCACTGCCATGATGATAGCAAGGGAATTGAAAAACCAGATGGGTAACTCCATTGAGTATGTTTATGACAGGTCTAAGATAAAAGAAAAGAGAAAGTCCAATGAAATCGGTATATCGTCAATTAGAGGCGGTACCATTCCAGGTGAACATACCGTATTTTTTGCAGGTAAAGACGAAGTAATTGAAATTAAACATTCCGCTCTTTCCCGCGATATGTTCGGACGCGGTGCAATCAGGGCGGCACGTTATACAGTATCAAAACCGAATGGGTATTACACCATGAAAACAATGCTTGAGGAGCTGATTCAATGAATCAAAAGCTTGACACCAACGATCCCTATGCAATAGCAAGATACATAAAAGAATTCAAAAAAGTGACACCCGTAAAGGCGTATGTAAAAGGTCATTTAGAAGGAATTCCTAATAACGGCATAAGATTGTACGGTATTGAGGACTTCTGGGTTTTGTTCGGTGATCAAGCAGATATGGAAAAATTCCTATCTGATAATAAAAGCGTAATAAACAGCTTTGAACTGGAATATGATAGAAGAAATTCAGCGATTCCGCTCCTGGATATCAGATATGTCGATGCCAGAATTGAACCGGGTGCAATTATTAGGGATAAGGTTCTCATACATAAGAACGCAGTAATTATGATGGGTGCTGTTATTAATATAGGAGCAGAAATAGGCGAAAACACAATGATAGACATGAATACAGTGATTGGGGCAGGGGCTGCAATAGGCAGCAACTGCCACATAGGAGCCGGTTCTGTAATTGCAGGCGTTCTTGAACCTCCCAGTGCCGACCCTGTGGTAATTGAAGACAACGTTCTAATAGGGGCAAATGCTGTTGTTCTTGAAGGGGTGCGTGTAGGAAAAGGATCGGTCGTTGCAGCAGGTTCAGTAGTGACAAAAAATGTAGAGCCCGATACGGTTGTGGCAGGAACACCTGCGAGAGTTATTAAAAGCGTTAAGGATTTGAATGAAGATAAATATAAAATACTGGATGATCTAAGAGGTTAGGATGTGAACACTAATGGCAGTAATTGTACAAAAGTACGGAGGCTCTTCTTTAGAAACAATTGAAAAAATTAAAAATATCGCAGAGCGAATCATAAAAAGAAAGTCGGAAGGTAATGATATGGTGATTGTAGTATCTGCTATGGGACAGACTACCGACCACCTTATTAAAATGGCACATGATATAAGCCCTGATCCTGATAAAAGAGAGCTTGATGTCCTGATGTCAACGGGTGAACAGGTTTCAATGTCACTCCTTTCTATTGCGCTTAATCATTTTGGTGCAGACGCTGTTTCTTTTACAGGTCAGCAAATTGGAATAAAAACAAATGGCTCTCATACAAAATCAAAAATAGCTGACATTAATGAAGAAAAAATTCGCGAAGAGCTTAAAAAGGGCAAAATTGTAATAGTTGCAGGCTTTCAAGGGATAAACAATTTAAATGAGATTACTACACTCGGCAGAGGCGGTTCAGACACAACAGCTGTTGCGCTTGCTGCAAAGCTCCGGGCTCAATGCGAAATATATACCGATGTTGATGGTATTTATACTATTGATCCAAGGCTTTATCCAAGAGCAAGAAAGCTTGATTTTATCAGTTTTGATGAAATGTTGGAAATGGCAAGCTCCGGAGCAAGTGTAATGCATTCAAGATCCATTGAGCTTGCAGAAAAATACAAGGTTCCTGTCCTTGTTGCCCTGAATACTGGTGATATACCAGGTACAATCATAAAGGAGATGGACAATACAATGGAAAATACAGCAATAACCGGCCTGGCAATAAACAATGACGAAGCAATAATTACCTTGAACGGAGTACCCCATGATATCAAGATAATTGCAGAGATATTTCAAAGCATAGCAAACAAAGACATTAATATCGATATGATAAGCCAGACCTTCCCGGTCAATAAGCTTGTCAGCATATCCTTCACTCTTCCCAAGGCTGATCTGCACCAGGCTTCAAGTATACTGGACAGCTTCAAGGAAAAAATATTCACCTTCAGCTATGAAACCTGCGACAATATAACAAAGCTTTCTGTCGTAGGCTTGGGAATGAACACCCAGTCAGGTGTTGCTGCTAAAGTATTCAACCTCCTTGCGGAGAACGACATACCTGTGAGCATTGTAACTACTTCTGAAATTAAGATATCTTACATTATAAGCCCTGAGGATCAGAAGAAGGCAATCGAAGCTATCGCAAAGGAATTCGACCTTTAATCAGTCACTTGTCGCTAGTCTCCAGTCGCTAGATTTAAGACGGGCTTCGAGACCTTTACCCTGAATTCTAGTGACTAGAGACTCGTGACTGTTTTTATATCCCCCTGTTTCTAAAGCCATGCCCCAGCACTTCTGCAGTATCACTGACTGCCATAAATGCGCTGCTGTCTATATCATTAACAATCTGCTTCAGCTTTGCAAGCTGCTTCAGCGCCACTATACAGTATATCACCTTTTTTTTATTTCCTGTGTATGCTCCTTCGCCCTCCAGATATGTAACACCTCTGTCAAGGGTTTTTAGTATCTCATCTGCTACCTGCTGTTCACAGTCGGTTATAATTATGACCGATTTGCTGCTTCCGAACCCCTGCTGTACTTTATCAAGTACTGTGGACGCTACATACATGGATACCAATGTGTACATGGCAGGCTCCAATCCGAAAAAGAACGAAGCAATAGCTAATACGACAAAATTTATTATTAATGAGGTCCTTCCAAGATTAATTGATAAGTATTTTTTCAATATAACTGCAATTATATCAACGCCACCCTGTGATGCCCTGTTTCTGAATACTATTCCCATGCCTATTCCGTTCAGGACACCTCCATATAGGCATGACAGAAGTGTATCGTCAATATAAACAACGTTTTTTAAGAATGAAAACATATCGATTGAGACTGCAAAAACCGTCATTCCGACAAGGCTTAACAGTATGAATTCCCTGTCCACATATTTGTAGCCTGCAAGAAATATTGGAATGTTGATTATAAATATAAGCACTCCCGGATTCAGCCCGAAAATATAATTTAATATAAGCGCTATCCCGCTGACACCCCCGCTTAAAAGCTTATGGGGAATCAAAAATGCATTAAAGGCTATCCCTCCCAGTATAGCGCCCAATACTATCATAATCAGTATCGGAACATATCTGAATTTGCTAACCATTCTATCCCCACTTTTCATTATCTATGACTCTATGCCTACCCTGGCTGGAACTCCGCTGCTGAAGTAATGCTTTATTTCCTTCATTTCTGTAACCAGATCCGCAGCATCAATTATTTCCATTGGAGCATTCCTTCCTGTAATAATTATCTCCATACCGACAGGCTTTGTTTTTATAATCTCAAGCACATCATCCACGTTCAGAAGCTTATTTTCCAGTACTCCTAACAATTCATCAATAATGAGTACGTCACATTTATTGTCCCTGACAGCAGCTTTTATGAATTTAAATCCTTTATCAATATCTTCCTTTAGCTCTTGTTTTTCCTGTTCAGAAAGAGTCCAGAAGAAACCCCTTTCCCTTTCAAAACGGAATATTTCAAACAGGGGATATAGTTTTTCTACACTATGCAGCTCCCCTGTGTCGCCGCTTTTCAAAAATTGAACCATGTATACCTTGAGCCCTCTCCCGCAGGATCTCAATCCCTGGCCTAATGCTGCCGTCGTCTTGCCTTTACCGTTACCCATATATACTTGTATATATCCCTTTTCAAGCTTCATACCCCTATTACCCCTCCATTCGTGTTATTTTTACTACTATGTAGATGAAAATCTTTTTCACTGCACAAATATATTATAGCTTTTATATTGAATATTTTAAATACAAAAAAAGCGCATTTGCTCTGCGCTTTTCTTCTATTCTTCCCGCTCTTCATCTGTTTTGTCTTTTATTTCATCAGTATCCTCAGCCAATACCTCCATCTTTGAAATTGATACCTCATATGCTGTTCTTGTAATGACCTCATTCTCGGAAACCTTTTTCTGATAATTACGGCTCTGTATTCTTCCCCAGATTCTAATCCTTTCCCCTACCTTGAGATTCTCCGAGTATCTTGCATTTCTGCCCCATGCAATGCACGGTATGTAATCAGATTTGTTGTAGGGCCTGTTTACCGCAAGCAGCATATCTGTAATCTCACGTCCAAAGGGTGTGGTCCTGTATATTGGCTTCTTGCATATATAACCGTCCAGATATATCTGGTTTGGATTCTTTACTTCCTGATCCTCTGCTTTTAAATTCCTGGCAAATATTGTAAGAATAAGCTTATTACTGCCTTCTTGATATTTATTATATGACCTAAGCTGTCCCTCAACCAGAAGAGTTGATCCAACAGTAATATTCAGTCCCTGTATAAGCCTCTCCGATATAGTAACAGGAAGAATATCGGAAATATCACTAAGTCTTGGGACCTCCAGGTATACCATATAAAAACCCTCACCGTACATTTCATGGCTGAACTCAGGTTTGGAAATTACCACACCATATACAGTAACATTGTTGCTCTCAATGACTTTATCCGTCATAAGCCCCGCTCCTTTCCCCGCTCTTGTGTATTTCAGGTTTAATCTACAGTATACATATTCAGCACAAACATATAATATGAATTATAAGAAGATTTTTAATGTGGGTTTTTTGCACACCAACGAGGCGTGTACATGTGGAGCATATATTGCATAAAAAAACTCCCTCAAAGGGAGTATTGTTAATCTCAGTTGTACTTTTTTCCAGCAGGCTTCAGCAGCTTATTTACGATTCTGCTTGCAGCATTCATTTCTTCACTTCCCAGCAATACCAGCAAATCATTCCTTTTAAGAATAGACAAGGCCTTTTCAATAGCATGGTGAAGCAAATGGTAATATCTAAAGGAAACATCGTTTTCCCTGAAAGTCTTTTTGTATATTCTTATACTTTTCAGAGGAAATTCTCTGATATGCGAGTCCCCATCCATGCAGCTGGTCAGTATTACCTTCTTACATTTGAGAATATTTATCCATTCAGCTATCATGGCCGCTTTTTCTTCGTGGATATCCGGATTTGTATCCTGAGAAACATTTATAATAAGAACAAGATTCTCATAATTCAGTATTTGTATAGATTCAAAAGCTGCCGAATAATCAATAACCGAATTGCAGTAATTATCTATAATCGTAAAGCCATCCTCATATATTTTTTGAAAATGTCTGGCAGAGGCCTTATAGCCTTCTATAGATTCTTTGATGTCTGATATGTCCGCATCATAATAAAGTCCGCAGGTAATAGCCGCCAATGCAGCATATATACTGTGGCTTCCCAGGACGTTTAACTTTACGGGTATTTCGAAGGGTTCTATCCTCTTGCCGCTTTTGGTTTGAAAACTTCTCTGAACACAATAGTTGAAACAGGTTATCTCCTCAACATCTATACTTGATGCGGTTGCAACAGCTTTCTTGTTCAACCCGTAAGTAATCAGTTCAATATCCTTGAGACGTTCTGCCGAATTTAATTCGTAATACACATCGTAGTTTATTATTGCTGCTTTTCCATAGGACAGACCGTAAACATAATGTTTTCCCAAGGTACATCTGTCCGTAAATATGGCACTGTCAAAGCCTATACTGTCAATATAAGAAAAATTGTTTTTGCTTATGTTTATAGTTATGGGTATGATATCCGTCAAAAATATACTTTGCAGAAGTTCAACCAATATGCTGTTATCGTTTTCTCCGAATACTCCTACAAGCTTTGCATGATTTCTCTGCTTCTCGAAAAATTTTTCAAACAGCATGTAAAGTGTATCCCGTGGACTCTCAACCCTTATTACCGGCAGTTCAGGATCTGAAATGTTATAGGGGGTGAATATCAAGCATGCCCCTTTTTCATAGGCTTCGTATATCCTTCTTCTGTTTCTCCTGCATGACAAATCGATATATATCATACCAGGCCTTACCTTTTGTGAATCTGCTGTTACGCCTATTCCTTCCGGACTATCCAAGTTCATTTTACCAACTCCGTTTTATAAGTATGTGTAAACTCGACAAAGCCTGTTATTATATAATTGACATGCCGGCATTTTTTTATGTATTCATTTATGCCTTATGCGTTATTGCCAGTTTCCTTCTTTACCTTCTTCTTACTGAATTTCTTATCAATGTATTTGATTAAATCCTCCAATTCACCTTCAGTATCATTAAGAATACTCGACAATGATGATATGCCGGAATAAAAAGCTTCCAGCATAAGTGCCTTTCTAAGCTGCTTAATGAGTTTCCTATCCATGTTTACTCCTCCTTTATACATTATATTAGAGGAGTACGGCAATTGACCGGCCTATTAATCAACTATCTCCAATGACGCAGCCACGTTTACAGCCGGTTTTGGCGGTTTCGGGCCGAAGAATTGATATAAATCTGCCTTCATCATTCCGTTATATAGCTTCCTTTTTCTATCTGCCCTTTTCCCGAAAAATCTTTCAAATTCCTCATTAGCAGTAATTATATAAAAAGACCATGTTTCAAGCTTTGAAAACACCTTACCCATTTCTTTATATAAACTCAAAACACTATTCCGATCGGAGAGCCTTTCCCCGTAAGGCGGATTCGTTACTATAAAACCATATCGATCCTTGCTGCTAAGCTCTTTTATATCTCTTTTTTGGAAATGAATCTTATCCTCAAGCCCTGCCAGTTTCATATTTGTTCTTGCTATTCTCAAAGCACTCTCATCAATGTCATATCCCTGAACATTCAGCGCAGCATTATGCTTTACCATTGACCCGGCTTCCTCCTTTGCTCTATTCCACAACTTGCTTTCAATCCATCTCCAGCTGCCTGAGACAAAGTTTCTGCCGTGTCCCGGGGCAATGTTAAGACCTATCATGGCAGCTTCAATAGGTATTGTTCCCGAACCGCAAAAAGGATCAATAAAGGCTCTTTCTGGTTTCCACGGTGTAAGCAGCACCATAGCGGCAGCAAGGGTTTCTTTTATCGGAGCAGAATTAGACAATTCCCGGTAACCTCTTTTATGGAGGGACAAACCGCTGGTATCTAAATACAGCGCTGCCTTATCCCTGTTTAGGAATACATGTATCGGATAACGCTCACCCGTCTCATCAAACCACTGCTGTTTATATTTAGCCTTCATACTTTCTACAACAGCCTTTTTAACTATTGCCTGAATATCTGAGGTGCTGAAAAGCTTGGATTTTATTGAAGATGCCTTGGAAACAGGGAATTCCGCATCTTTTGGTATCCAACGGTACCATTGGAGCCTCTTTGTCTTTTCAAACAGCTCTTCAAAGGAGAGAGCTTCAAACTCATCGATTTTTACAAGCACTCTTTCAGCAGTGCGAAGCCACAGGTTGGATCTGCATATTCCTTCTTCATTAGCCATAAAGGAGACTCTACCGTCTTCCACCCTTATTATTTCATATCCCAGATTTTTTATCTCCCTGGATAATACAGCTTCTACTCCAAAATTGCAGGGTGCCACCAGCTCAATTTTTGACATAATAAATCTCCCTTCGGTATGTTTAGCATTTACATTTTATACTTTTTATTATACATTATTTATTATTTTTCGGATCTTCATCTCAAAAGCTTCTGCATTCCTGTGTGGTCAATATAGTAATTTTCTTTATAAATAAGCTCTGATACCGGCACAATCTTATAGTTTTCCTTCTGAAGGTTTTCAAGTATTACTGGAAGGGCGTCCTTTGTATAAGTAGCATTATTATGGAATAGGACTATTGATCCGTTCTTCACCTTTGAAAGTACTCTCTTTACAATTGCATCCGCGCCATAGTCTTTATAATCAAGAGAATCCACATCCCACTGTATCACTTGTATTCCCATCTCTCTTGAGGTTTTAACCAACCTGTTGTTATAATCCCCGAAGGGGGGGCGAAATAAAGTCACCTTTTT
Source organism: Gracilibacteraceae bacterium (assembly GCA_012519325.1). GTDB lineage: Bacteria > Bacillota > Clostridia > Lutisporales > Lutisporaceae > BRH-c25. The sequence continues at coordinate 9,766 of JAAYQK010000332.1, forward strand.
ATTAGTGATTGCTTCTATCTTTTCCGAGGTCTTTGTAAGCTCCTGTACAATTTGTTCCTTTGAAAGCTGAGACATATGAGGGTGGTTTAATGAATGATTGCCAATTTCGTGGCCTTCCTCGTCTATTCTCTTTACCATCTCCGGGTATTTATCCACCCAGAAGCCAACCAGGAAAAAGGTAGACTTTACATCATAATTCTTCAGTATTTTCAGCAGGCTTTCAGTATAGTCAGCCCCCCATGCAGCATCAAAGGATATTGCAATTTTCTTTTCAGGTGTATCCACACAGTATATAGGCAGCTCCCTGTTATTGTTTCTGAAAACACTAATCAGACGCCCATATCCGGAATAATTGTATATTAGTGAAATACAAACAATCATTATCACTATCATTATTTTCAAAATATTATTATGCTTCCTGTCTCTTAGTTTCATGATGCACCTCCGATTCCATACTTTAATAATAATTTATTCAGTATGTGAGAAAGTAGAATAATAACTGTGAAAAGCAGGAGCAATTTACATGATTATAGCGAGAAATTAAAATTTCGCGCTATATCAAAACATTATATAACAAATTATACCATATAATACGGACATTCACTTCATTGTACCGATATCCAAAAATAACGGCACCGGCCTAACCTTATTAGCAGCTATGGCGTGTAGCTGCGCAGGCCCCTCCATAAGTGTCCTATTTTTTACATCTCAACCATTTATCAAGTAATGATTGTATATATCAGCTCTATAAATTCTCTTGGAGAAAAATTCGCATAGTTTACTAGCAACAGCGCTGCCAATGCAATAGCAACCAACCTGATTAATGTTGAGAATGTAAGGTTCCTATCACTTTAAACACATACTGCAATTTACTTTTACAACTGCGTTTCATAGTGATTCTTTTCCCTCCTTTCACACCAGGCCGGGAGGTGCTAGAACAAGACTATGCTTGTCATTCTAATTATACTATTCTGTAAGTTACGAAAAAAGCTTGATAAGTACTATTTTTACCCCGACTATATTACCATTTTTATACAAGGCTGCTCCGTAGTACTTATCATTTGCGTATTTTCTCTATGCATACGGCAATCGGAGGACAATTTATCTGGTTCACAAAATCGCTTACTAGTACAGAATATTTTCGGCAGTCAATAGCCTTCACATATTCCAATACTGCCTCCTTCTCTTCAAAGCCGCTGTCTCCTCCGTAGTAAATAACTATCGTAATGATACCGCCGTCCATAAGCAGCTCCATGGACTTTCTCAATGCTTCTATAGTTGTGCATGCCTTTGTTGCTATACTATGGTCTCCCTTTGGAAGATAACCCAAATTGAACATGAC